>JALYIG010000305.1 GCA_030775885.1 Acidobacteriota bacterium
ATACTATGGCGGCCAGACCGCGCTGACGAATGTCAATTTTCACGTGCGCAGTGGTGCGGTAAATGTTCTGATCGGCGAAAACGGAGCTGGAAAATCTACCCTGATGCGCCTGCTTGCCGGAGCCGAGCAGCCGTCAGAGGGTCAGATCGTGATGGAAGGCCGTACACTTCAACTGCGCTCTCCCAGGGATGCCAGCGCCGAAGGAATTTCAATCGTGCATCAGGATCTCTCGGTGCTCGACAATCTCGATGTGGCGGAGAATATCTTTGCCGGGCGGGAACTCGTCCGCGCGGGCATCCTCGTCGATCGCCATGACGAGGAACAGCGAAGCGGCACCGCCCTCCGCCATATCGGTATGCCTATGGACGCGCACGCCATGCAGTTCCCTGCCGGTGACCTCTCCCTCGGTTGCAGGCAGTTGGTGGAGGTGGCTCGCTCCTTAGCCCATCGTGCAAAGATTCTCATTCTCGACGAGCCCACCTCCGCGCTCAGCTCCGCCGAAGCCAACATACTTTACCGCGTCGTCGAGGATCTCAAGTCGCGCGGCGTCGCGATCATCTACATCTCCCATCGGCTGCACGAGCTATTGCACCTGGGCGACTACTTCACCGTATTGCGAGATGGTCAAGTGGTCGGTGAGGGGGAGCGTGGTGCCGTGGACCGCACGTGGATTGTTGAGCGCATGAGCGGCCGAAGCGCCGACGCAGCACTACCGAGACGCGCATCCTTGCATTCGACAGAACAGGTCCTCGAAGTTGTCAAGCTTGGCGTTCGCCAGTCTGGCCGCCCCGCCGTCAAGAACGTCAGCTTCACAGTGGGCAAGGGCGAAGTCGTCGGAATCTACGGGCTCCTCGGAAGCGGCCGCACAGAGTTGATGGAAGCCCTGGCCGGCTTACGACGACCCGAAACCGGCGTAGTCAAAATATGCGGCAAGCCCGCGCCACTCGGCAACATCGCCGCCACCATTCGCTCGGGCATCACGCTCGCCCCCGAAGACAGGCAAAAGGACGGCCTCGTTCCCGATCTTTCCATACGCGAAAATATCAGCCTCGCGTCGCTGGCCGACTTCTCACACCGAGGCTTTCTCAATCGCACGGGCGAGATCGAAAAAGCCAGGCGCATAGCTGCCCAGGTCCGAATATCCGCCACCGATCTCGAACTCCCAGTGACAACTTTGAGTGGCGGCAACCAGCAAAAAGTCGTCCTCGGCCGATGTTTGATGAGGAACCCATCCGTCTTGCTGTTGGATGAACCCACACGTGGCGTCGATGTGAGCGCCAAGGCAGATATTTATAGCGTCTTGCGTGACCTTGCGTCGAAAGGATTGAGTATCCTGTTCACTTCATCGGAAATAGAAGAGACCCAACTGCTCGCGGACCGAGTACTGGTCCTGGCACGGGGAAGCATCTCGGCAGAGTTCACTGCCGCCGAACTCACCGATGCAGCCCTATTCGCAGCGGCGAGTCCGGCCGTGGAGGTAAATGCATGAGGACGATGGGATGGGCAGGAGCAATAGTTTTGCTGCTAAAGCTTCGGGCGGTGCTGGTACTTGTAGCGCTGCTCATCATGTTCTCAGTGCTCACACCGACCTTCCTGACAGCAAACAATCTTTCCATCCTCGCCAAGCATGTCGCCATCAGCGCATTGCTGGCCGTGGGCATGACCTTTGTCGTCCTCGCCGGTGGCATCGACCTGTCTGTCGGATCCGTCGCCGGACTTTCGGGCATGGTGGCCGGCGGCCTCTTGACCGTCGGCCTCTACGGCCATCCCACGGGCGCTGCTCTTGCCGTGCTGGTCGCGCTGGCGATTAGCTGCGTAGTTGGGCTTCTCAATGGCGTGATGGTCACGCGCCTCGGTGTTGCACCGTTCATCGCCACGCTGGGGACGCTATATATCGCGCGCGGGGCAGCCCTCCTTCTGTCCCACGGTGCCACCTTCGCGAACCTTGCAGGCAAGACCGGCCAGAATTCCGGCTTCATTTGGATTGGCCAAAGCTTTCTCTTCGGACTCCCTGCACCCGTTTGGATGATGGCCATCATCGCCATCATCGCCGGAGTTGTAGCGCGACGTACCCCATTCGGACGGCACGTTTACGCAGTCGGCGGAAATGAGCGCGCTGCGCGTCTTTCCGGCATTCGCGTGGAGCAGGTTAGAGTTCTCACCTACGTCTTCTCCAGCCTGTGCGCCGGACTGGTCGGCCTGGTGATCGCAGCACAACTGGAATCGGCGCACCCCGCAACCGGCGAAAGCTTCGAACTGAATGCAATCGCCGCAGTCGTTCTGGGCGGGACATCCCTGATGGGCGGACGCGGCTCTGTCGGCGGCTCCCTGATCGGAGCTTTTGTCATCGGCGTCTTAGCCGACGGCCTGGTTGGAATGGGCGTCTCAGAGTTCTGGCAGATCGTCATCAAGGGTGTCGTCATCGTACTCGCCGTCACGGTGGACCAACTACAGCTACGCCTGCAGACCCGCTTGATGCCGGCACTATTGCTAAGCCGCGCCAGCCTCGGGAAGGTGAAGATTTGAGGTTCGCCCACGCCATCTTGTTCGCCTGTTCTCTGGCTATGATGGCAGGCTGTCGCGCGCCGGATAAGCGGCCACTCGTCGTCATTCTTGTCCCCTCGCAGGACAACCCTTTCTTCAAAGCCGAGGCCGATGCTGCCGCAGCGCGAGCGGCCGAACTCGGATACCGCACCCGTGTGGATGCGCACAATGACGATGCATACCGCCAGGACAATCTCATCGATGCCGCGATCGCCAGCAATGCCGCCATCCTGATCCTCGACAATGCTGGAGCCGACTCCTCCGTCTCGGCCGTTCGTCGCGCAGCCAAAGCCGGCGTCAAGTGCTTCCTGATTGACCGTGCCATCAACACCACCGGTCTGGCCAAGGCGCAAATCCTGAGCGACAACGATCAGGGAGCGCAGTTAGTGGCCGCTGAGTTCGCACGTGCGCTTGGCCGCAAAGGTGAGTATGTCGAATTGCTCGGCCGCGAAAGCGATACCAACGCCCGAGTCAGAACCAAGGGCTTTCATGCAGTACTCGATGCCCTTCCGGGCATGAAGAGAGTGTCGGCGCAAAGCGCAAACTGGAGCCAGGCGGAATCATTCTCAAAGACCGAGACCATGTTGCAGGCCCATTCCAATATTTCCGGGATCATCGCAGGAAATGACACCATGGCAATGGGCGCTGCCGCAGCGGTAAAGAGTGCAGGCCTGAAGGGAATCAAAATCGTCGGCTTCGACGGAAGCCCCGACGCCATCGCCGCCATTATCTCCGGCGACTTGCAGGCAACTACTCTGCAGCCCGCAGCCCTCATCTCGCGCCTCGCCATGGACGAGGCGGACCAGCTCATGAGGACAGGCACTACTAACAAGCCGGAGATACAAATCATTCCGTGCGAGTTGGTGACCAAGGCAAACGCAAGCGAGTATCGCAGTTTTGAACACGTAACTCTTGAACACGGAACCAAGGGGAACTGAAATGGCTGGAGCGAAGGGTATGACGCTGGGCGTGATCTTTGGAAATCGGGATTTCTTCCCTGATGGACTCGTATCGGAAGCGCGTCGTGACCTAACCCACGTCCTGACTGGACTAGGCATTGAAATGGTCGCGCTGACGCCGGAGCAATCCAAGCTAGGTGCGGTAGAAACCTGGCAGAATGCGGTTCTCTGCGGCGAGATGTTGTGCCAGCAGAAGCAGCGCATCGACGGCGTACTCATTTGCCTGCCCAACTTCGGCGACGAAAAGGGAGTGGCCGATTCGCTCCGGCTCAGCGAGTTGACGTGCCCTGTCCTTGTACAAGCCTGCCCCGATGAGCTGGATCAGTTCGGTCTGGAGCGCCGGCGTGACGCCTTCTGCGGAAAGATATCCGTCTGCAACAACCTGCGCCAGTACGGGATCAAATTTTCCCTGACCCGCGATCACACCGCCGCCATCAAGTCAGAGCGCTTCAAGGAAGATTTGCTGGAGTTCCTCGCGGTTTGCCGTGTAACAAAAGGCCTCCGCCGTGTGCGCATCGGAGCCGTCGGCGCCAGGCCAAACGCGTTCAACACCACCCGCTACAGTGAAAAGTTGCTGGAAGCCGCAGGCATCAGCGTCAATACAATCGACCTGTCCGAGATCTTTGGCAGAGCCGCCGAAATCGATAATTCCGACCAGCGCGTCAAACAGCGAGTCGACCTCATCCGAGCCTACGCAGACAGTTCCGCCGCGCCCGAAGACAGTCTCCTGCGCATGGCAAAGTTCGCCGTCGTACTCGACGGATGGATGGATGACCTTGGTCTGCAAGCCACGGCAATCCAGTGCTGGAGCAGCATGCAGAAGAACTATCACGTCAACGTCTGCACCATCATGAGCATGATGAGCGAACAGATGATGCCCAGCGCGTGCGAAGTGGACATCGCCGGAGTCATCAGCATGTACGCTCTACAACTCGCAAGCGGCAGGCCAAGCGCGCTCGTCGATTGGAACAATAACTACGGGACGGACGAGGACAAGTGTGTCTTCTTCCACTGCGGTAATTGGGCAAAAGACTTTCTCCCTGACATTCGCATCGGTACGGCGCCGATTCTCGGCACAGTACTCGGGGAGGCGAACACCGTCGGCGCGCTCGCTGGCCGCACGCCCGCCGGTCCGGTCACCTTCGGCCGCATCAGCACGGACGATCTGACCGGAACGATTCGCGCCTATGTAGGCGAGGGACGATTTACCGACGATCCCCTCGACACATTTGGCACAAAGGCTGTTGTGCAGGTTCCGCGCCTTCCCCATCTTATGCAGTTCATCTGCCGTAACGGATTCGAACACCACGCCGCAATGACGGGCGCCCATTGCGCGGCCGCAGTGACGGAAGGCCTGGGCAACTATCTGGGCTGGGATATCCTTCGACACTCGTAGTGACTGCCGGCTCCGCTTAGAGCAAATTCCCTAAAAGCCATGAAGCTATTTAAACGGCGTCATTCTGGACAAAGTCCAGAATCTCCGTAGTTGCTTTCCGTCACTCCTATACCTATAGGGTAACGACACTACACATATCGATCGAGAAATTTAAGATACTGCTCCCAATCGTATTCGGTCACATCGTGGCCGCCTGTACGAACGTGATAGCTGATCGGACCGAAGGCGGGAGTGTTCACCGGCGGCATAGCCTTGGCCTGCATGCCCGCCGAGCCAAGAAGCCGGTAAACAGGAGACGCCAGCAGAGCAGAGAGGAACTCTCCAGGCGGGTCCGAGAGGTGATCGTCCGCCGCACTCGCAATATAGATTGGGCGGGGTGCCACAGCGGCCAGTATCAGATGCTGATCGAACGGCAATTCGCGATCCAGGTCGTTGTACTTGCGAAAGTTTCGGCAATACCAGTGTGGAAAGTTGGTGTTGAGGCGGCGAATATTCTCGCCCACTCCGCGGCGAAAAAGCTTGGCGCCTCCAGCTCCCGACTCCTGGCTGAGCAACGCGGCAAAGCGAGTGTCGCAGGCCGCTGCCCATACCGCCGCTTTACCAGTCCGCGACCAGCCATAGACAGCCACTCGATGCGAGGCGACTCCTTTGTCGGTCATAAGGTAGTCAAGGGCTCGGCTCAGCGTCCATGCCCACGCGCCAATCACGGAGAAGTTGTCTCCACCGGACTGAAGGGCTGGATAGGCCGCGCGAAGGCTGGTGTCGAAGCTTCCCGCGAAGTCCGCGTCGATATCGCCACGATAGAAAGTCGCAAGCCCGTAGCCACGCCGAATCAACTCCTCGACCGGCCACCGGAGTGCATCAATGCCTCGACAGGCCGCAGTTGCGTGATGGTCCTGGACACAGCTCAGGTCCAGGAAAGGATTTTTACCGTCTTCGACCCAGGTCCGGCTTACCCGGATGGAAGGATCGAAACATATCGTGTGGTTTCCCCAGAAGTTCATGCCGAGGACCACGGGCGCCGGCTTGCCCTGACGTGGCAAATACAGCAATAGGTCGACCGACGGACCATCTGTGCTGCCTTCGAAGTAAATCCTGATTTGTCTGCGAATGGCAGCGCCTTGAAAAAAACTCCCGTCGTGTTCGAGGACTTCGAAGCGCTGGGTCGAACTTCGCGCGGGCGCGACCCCATACATCTGGGTCGTCGCGCGATCCAGAATCTCTTTGCGCCGGTGAGACCATCGCACGGCTGTTTTGACATCCGTGCCGTCAGCGAAGACCAGGGGATCGGGCGGCGGTGAATCCAGGCCGGGCCATGAAGTCTGATCGAGCCCAAACGTCCTGGTGGCTCCGCTGAATCTCGCCGCGGCAAATCCTGTACCGGCTTTTATTAGTAGCTCACGTCTAGTCATATAACTCGCCTGAGTCTGCAATCTCATCATAGATCTCGGGAACTACCCGCAGGTCTACTCCATGCTCGCGCGCCTGCTCCAGTACGTGTTTGATAGTGTCGCGGTCCCTCCGGCGAGTGAAAAATATCTCATCCACGAGGTGCCTGCGCGTGTGTTGAAACAGGGTGTCGATTGTGCCTACCACATCGCCACATTCCGGCTCCGAGCCATCACTCTCTCCAGGGAATTCGATGAAGCACTGGAGGTATACAGAGTGGCACGTCTACCTTCAGTTAATCCCGGAGGCCAGCCGCAGATTAAAGTCTGCACTAGCTCATCAATGAAAGCCGTTCCATGCGTCTACTGCACGGCCGACAGGTCAACGCCCACTATTCGTTTCACCTATTACCACAAAAGACCGTCGGCAGCGCAACTACTACAATTACGTCATGGGTTACTGACATCCCGGCTATTGCTGGTGTTTATCCACTGAACCAAGTGGTATTCGCGTTTTCCGCAAGTCGAAGCAAATGACGTTACAACCTGAGATAGACTGAGGTTCAATCGCTGCTTCAGGTTGCTTCATTCCTGGTTCTACTTAGCATTGACAATATAGGTTCGACTGCAACAGGGGAGATCGATAGCCACCTGCTATGGACCCCAGAAGACCCAATGAATTTGTGAATTTCTCTATGCTGCCTGGCTGGTTTTTTGCTTGAGCGTGTCCGAACTTGTGGCCGCAAACGCAATTGGATGTGAATGATTCGAGAGCGGATGTCCATGCACAGCAACTATCTGTGCGTTAGTGCATGAATACGCTGCTCTTAGTTGATTTACATCCCTGAACTTTTGGAGATAGGAATGAACTTGCTTAAAGTGAAATTAGGGTCGAAGGTTTTCCAGTTCCGCCTGTTACTGGCTTCGATCATGGTGTTGTCTTGTTTCGCAGGGTCCTTCGCACAGACGGATGTGCGACCGACAACGGTGACGGTCTCGAACGGCGTTCAGGCTGCGGGGATCGACCGGCCTGGAATCAACCTTGGCGGGTTGACCGCCTACGGCCCGCAACAACTCTTCAAATCCCTCAACTACGCCGCCGGCGGATACATGCCGGGGACTTACTGGGCAAGCACCTTTCAGTGCAGTCCCGGGGGACCCAATACTACGACCTCCTGGTACAACAACATCACCAATTCGAATGGCTACCCGGATAACTGGTGGGTCGGGGCGACCTTCGTAGCCATCAATTCCTCCACCGGGACGAGTTACGGATCGGGCACGATCACGGCATCGACGGCAAACACAGGCTCAAGCGGAACCACCTTCACACTTTCTCCGGCTATCAGTTCGGCATGCAACGCTTCGCAGAGCGATGTCCTCATCGTTCGTCTGTCGGCAGCCAACTCCAACTACTCTCCGAATCAAATGAATGCGGGAATCTGTGCCAGCGCGACGTGGAACACAGCTGATACGTCTCCATCCTCAACCAACACGATTCAGAGTCTTGAGACGCCGAATGGCTGCAGAAGCTACTTCAGCATGGATCAAGTACTGCTCAACGCTACCAATACAAATTCCACCCTCGCGGGGACCTATGTACCGTGGATCAACCTCAACGGTACGTATACGGCGACTTTCAAAGCGAAGTGTCTGGTGAGTGGATGCAGTATCGGCTACAACGTCGGGCGCATCGGATCAGCCTCCTATGTGGCGACCACGACTGTCAATCCGGTGTACAACCCGACTCCCGGCCAGGGCTGGACGACATACACAAAAGGCTTTACGGCGACGGAGACCGGATCGCAAACTACTTCCCTTTCCTTCGGACTCGTGTGCAACGGCACTTGCCTTATCCAAGACGTGGACGTGATTGAAGGCTCCACCATGGCCGCGAATTCGACGGTCTTCCGAGATGCCGTGGTGTATGAATTGCAGAAGATTCATCCTGGCTCGATCCGCTATATGGATGGCACTCAATGGTGCTCCGATGTAGAAGATCAGATCGCGTCGACTGGAAACCGGCGCTGGTGCGGAGCCAGCGAATATGTGAACTGGCTTGAAGGCCCGCCTATCGGGTACAACGATATTCTTTCCCTGGCAAACCTCATCGGATCGGACGCGTGGATCTCCGTCGGATTGCTCAACCAGGCGTCCGATTGGACGACGCTTGTCAACTGGCTGAACACTTCGGGGTGGACTTCTACCTTTGCCGCTTCGGGGCACAAGATTTATCTGGAAGACGGAAACGAGGCATGGAATACAGGCGTGCCAGCCACCTTGTTCCAAGGCAATGGGACTGCTTATGGATACACGCTGGGACGCAACATGGCTGCCGCAAAAGCTGCGAGCGGCTACAACAGCGGCGTCATCAAGCTGGTTGCGAATGGTTGGGCGGCAGGAACTCAGGGATACGGAGCTTACGGTTGGCTTGCGATTACGATGCAGGCTGCTGGCTGCACGTCCAGTTCAGGACCCAGTTGTCCGGATCTGATAGACACCGCCCCTTACACGTTGGATTACCTGGGGAGCTTTGATACTTCTCGTGGCGCCATCGCCACAACGGGAGCGCCGTTTCTCGACCAGTGGGCGGAGCTTTCCAACCTCGATTCAATTACTTCCCCGCCAATTTATGCGACTTCGATGTATCTCAACCAGCAATATGCGAAGTCCAAGTATGGCTTGAATACTGCGGTCTACGAGGTAAACGAGGGTACAACCGCTGGAATTGCAGCGACTCAACTGCAACTAGACCAGGCCGACGCATCGGTGGGAAGTGGCTTGGCGACTGCCCAGCACATCTTATTGATGCAAAGGGACGCTCTGGTCACGGGGCCGATTCACGCCTTTACCCTGGCGAACACGTGGAATCGGTATAACAACGCTACCAATGCCGTCATCCCGCTTTGGGGAACCGCAGTTTCAATGGCGACCGGACCGGGACAAAACCCCGGCAGCGCCAACGTCGACCGGCCGGTTAATATAGCTCTCGAAATCATCAACAATGCTATCGGCTCCAATAACAATCTAATGTCGATCACTCAGAGTGGCACGCCGACCTTCAGCTATGCCGGCGGTCAGCCGCAGGCGGGCACCAACACCATCCTCGCCAACCCTGCTGTGCCCTATGTGAACTGCTTCGCTTTCGCGAACGATGCGCAGACAAGCTGGACCACGATCTGCTTCAACAACAACCTGAAATCGAGTGAGACCGTGACACTGGCAGGAGTTGGCGCACCGTCCAGCTCCGTGACCCAGACAGTTTTCCCCGGATCCGGCAACGTCATCACCGATCACAACGAAAACACTTACGTGGGCCCATCTTCCATCCCTCCCGTAGTTACCTATCCATCCTCAACCAGCACAACCGGATCAACCTATTCAATCCCTCCAGCTTCCATGATCGTACTTACTTATGATGGACGCGGCATTGATGCCGGCCCCACGCCAACTCTCACCACGCCTGTATTCTCTCCAGGCACTGGAACTTTCACCGGAACACAGACCGTAACGATCAGCTTTCCTTCAGGCTCAACAGGGTGCGTCGGGATCAACACCACGCCGACATCTCCAATAGCCGGAACCTGTGGGCCCGGCGGCACGACCTACACTGGACCGATCACTGTCAGCTCTTCAGAGACGCTGAATGCGATTGCCACTGAGGCGGGCAACACAAATTCCGCGCCTGGCGTGGCAACCTATACGATTATCGAGCCCACAGTGGCGGCGCCAAGCTTCTCGCCTTCCGCAGGGACCTACACGAGTTCGCAGACGGTAGCGATTGGCACGTCAACTCCGGGAGCGACGATCTACTACACGACCGACGGGTCCACGCCTACGACCAGTTCACCGGTCTATGCAAACCCCATCACGGTCGCTGCCAGTGAGACGGTGCGGGCCATCGCAACGGCCAGCGGCTATCAAACCAGTGCCGTCGGCTCAGCTACCTACTCCATCAATACGACGCCGGTGGTACCACCAAGCTCGCCTTCGCCAGTGACCTCCCCGCCGATCGTCACGACGCCTGCGACTAACGGGACCCCTCCGTATGTCGGTTACGTTGCTGTGTGGGGAATCAACAACTCGAACGCGACCGTCACATGGTCGACTGACGTCCCTGCCACCGCGCAACTGGTGTATGGCACCACACCGGCGCTCGGCCAGCTGAGTCCGTTGCAGACTGATTTGGCCAACAACCACGGCGTTACGCTGACCGGCCTCAACCCCGGAACGACATACTACTTCGTCGCGCGGTCGACGGACATGAACGGCAACACAGGCTACTCGACCACCTCCAGCTTCAAGACGATCGCCGGCTCACCGACAATGTCCGGCGTGACCGTCTCGCCGGCTGGGAATCACTCGGCGACCATCAGCTGGACCACCTCGGCACCAACCAACAGCTATGTACAGTACGGCACGTCGGCGGGTAACTATACCTTCTACTCGAAGCTCACCAGCCTCACTGCTTCACCGCAATGCATCCTAACCTACGTGCCCAGCGGCACCATCCACTACCAACTCGTCAGCGCAGACGCAAACGGAAATATGGTGTCATCGCCAGACTCAACCTTCATAGAGCCATAGAAATGCTGCACGCGTAGATCGGGTCTGCGCCGAGAGACCGGCTCGATCTACGCTTGCGGCCAGTTCCCCGTGAAGGCACGGCAGGGCCGGCGAAATGGGGGTCTTGGCTGTGGCCGCACTTGGACTGAGTTCGTGCAGAATAGTTAGCTAAAACATTGGACGAGAAAATCCGGACATGTCGGTTGCAGAGTGGCGAGAAGTTCCTGGCGCACCGCGTCAGCGACTCGAGACTAAGGTGGGCCCGCAGCAAACTTGGGTAGGTATTTTCCTACGTCAGGCGATGTGACAAAGCCGCTCGAACCTTATCCGTATTGGCCTCAAAAGCCAAGTAGAAGAAATAAGAGAAGAGAGCAATCCCGGCATTCATCCCCAGATAAATGGCCACATTTTTTGGTGACTTAACCCAGTGATGCCACGGATTGTTGATCCACGCGCAAATAAGAACTGCTAGCGGTAGATGAACCAGGTAGAGCGTGTACGAGATCCGCGAAAGAAAACCAGCGATGTTGCGATAGATTCCTTTGCGCGCCTTCTTCGTCTGATGCAAACAGATGTAAATCGTAAACGTGGAGAATAGCGCCACGATCCACTGTGCCAGGACAATCGGCAGCGCAGCCGACCGAACCGCTATGAATACGACAGGCAGCAAGAGCACGACGGCGAAAAAGAGAATCCTGGCCGTTCGTGGTGGGACCATCAGCGGAACGATGGACAGCAGAGCTCCCAGCGCCCAAATGAAAAAGAGGAGTCAGATCGACTTGCCTACGAAAAAGGCGATCCCGAGGAACAACCCAAAATAGATACAGCGCAGCAAAGGATTCTGCTTCTTGATAAGTGCGAGGAGAAGTACCGGAAATGCAATGTAATACCAAAATTCGTAAGCAAGGCTCCAGAGCGAGTCGTTAGAGCCGGCCGAACCAACAAGAATGCCCTGGAGAAAAAGTGCGTTGCCGGCAATCACCGCCCCCGAGAGTTGTCTTGCCACATCGTGAACCACCGACTGCTGAGGAGGGGCCAGGTAGATGCTGCCCGGATTAGAGAAGAAATGCAAACCCGTGAGATCCAAAGCAACGCCCAACAAGAGGGCGGGGATGAGCACGACCCAAAGTCGCGTCAAGCGCTTGATCAAGTAGGTTTTCCACGACCATGTGTTTCGCTTTAACGCCTTGATCACGCCTCCACCAACAAGGTAGCCGCTGAGGACAAAAAAAATCATCACCGACTCGTTCCCCATGGTGATCCTCTGATCGACGTGGCTAACGGGGGGCCGCGAAGTATTTTGCTGCTGAGAGGTTGTAACAGCATTGACGTTCGATTGAAAAAGGGAAGGGAAAAACAAGTCGCGTGTGTGCCCAAGAAACACTACGAGAGCGGCGAAGCCACGAATCGCGTCCAGATGAACAGAACTCAAAGAGGCGTCGGAAGGTGCATCGGTTGAGGACATTGCGTAAATTGTATCTGCCGGTTCCATCGGCGCAAAAAGGTATTTTGGCGAACTAGCGAACTACTGCTCGCGAGACAGTGCGATCATGAGGACGGCCGCGGGCTTGCAAATCCGGGGCTGTTGGCCTTGAATCAATCCTCTTTTACAGCGATTGAACTCGGATCAGCACAAAAGAAATCACGCAAGTTTCCCAATCCCACCCGTACTTAAAGAGTAAGAAGATAGACGTTACCCAAGGACACCCATGCTCAAGCTTCGCACCACATTTCTCTGCTCCGCAGCAGCAATCATCGCCCTCCACCTCACCGCCCCAGCTCAGCAGGGCGGAGCCGCCCCCGTCGCCCTCACCATCTACAACCAGAACTTCGCCGTCGCCCGCACCACCGTCGACCTCGACCTCAAGTCCGGCCTCAACGAGATCACCACCACCAACGTCACCAGCCAGCTCGAACCCGACTCCGTCGTCCTGCGCGACCCGTCCGGCAAAATCCCCTTCAAGGTCACCGAGCAGAACTACGACGCCGGAGTAATCGACCAGAATTCTCTCCTCGAAAAGTTCGAAGGCAAGACCATCCAATTCCAAACCAATCCCACCATCTCCTTCAGCGCCGCCGGGCCAACGCCCAACCTGCCCACGCTCGTCGATGGCAAGATCGTCCGCGCCGGCAATCAGCCCCTCATCGAAGTCAACGGACATCTCCAGTTCTCTCTCCCTGGCGAGCCGCTCTTCCCTTCCTCCACCGACGGCCTGCTGCTCAAGCCCACTCTGCGCTGGCAGATCGACTCGCCCCGCCCCGCACACCTCGCCGCCGAACTCGCCTACATCACCAACGGTATGTCCTGGCAGGCCACCTACAACGTCGTCGCACCAGAGTCCTCCGCAACCACCGCCACCGAACCCGTCGACCTGATCGGCTGGATCACCATGCAGAACAACACTGGCACCGACTTCCCCTCAGCCCGCATCAAGCTCATGGCCGGCGACGTCGCCAAAATCCAGAACATGAGCCCCCGTCCGGTCATGATGGCTCGCGCCGTGGTATTCGACTCCGTCGATGCCGGCGCAGCAGTTACCCAGCAAGCCTTCGACGACTTCCACCTCTACGACCTCAACCGCACCGTCTCCCTCATCAACAAGGAAACCAAGCAGGTCCAGTTCATCCAGGCCTCAGCCATCTCCATGGCCCGCATTTACGAGTACGACGGCTCCACCACCCAGCCCAACTACAACTGTCCCGGCTGCCACAACGACCAGCCTACCTCCGGCGCCACCTCCAACACCAAGGTCACTGTCCGCGCCGAGATCAAGAACTCCACCGCCAACCACCTCGGCTTGCCGCTCCCCGCCGGCCGCATCCGCCTCTACCGCCGCGATTCTGCAGGCCAGATGGAGTTCATCGGCGAAGGCACCATTCCCCACACCCCCACCGACGAGACCGTCAAGGTCCCCGTCGGCAGCGCCTTCGACGTCACCGGCTCCCGCAAGCAGACCGACTTCCGCACCGACCAGCGCGCCCACACCACCGACGAAACCTTCTCCATCACCGTCAAGAATCAGAAAACCACACCCATCCAGGTCGCCGTAGTCGAACACATGAACCGCGCCCAGAACTGGCAACTCACCGAGCAGCAGGTGAACGCCCAGCCCACCAAATCCACCAAACGCGACTCCACCACCATCGAGTTCCCCATCACCGTCCAACCCGCCGGCGAAACCACCGTCACCTACTCCGTCCGCTACACCTGGTAGCCCAACTGCAGCACCCTCGCCGCCGGCGGGATTGTCATTCTGAACGGCACATACCCTCTATGACTTGTCATTCTGAGCGCAGCGAAGAACCCCCGTATTTCGCCTTTGTCTTTGGTCTATCTCCACCCACCCGAAAAACTCCGGGTGCCCCATGTAAACATCCCGCACCACCGAACCCAACGAGCCTCGTGGGCCTTCCCACCCTCCCAGCACTCACTCTTGCGTGGATGGGGACGAGCACGTGCTAACCGTCCAGGTGCGTCGAACGGCGAACGGAGATTACGCTTTGTTCGACAGTTGTCCGATATGCCGTTTTGCGGACAAGTGAATTAGCAGTCCCTCTGGTTCTCGGCGGCAACCCCGGATCCGATGGCAACCGAGTATGAGCGCAGGGCGGTAGTCGGGCGGGAGCGGTTCGCGCGGGATACGAATGCCTGGCTGTGCCTTACGGATATTGTGTTGCTAGATATTGGCAATCAGTGCTAGTCTTCCGCGACCTTGGGGCCAAGATTTCTGCGTTCTTAAGGAGGTTTTATGAAGCTGCTTGTGTCTACCTGCTTTTCGTTTCTTCTGGCCACATCTGCGCTTGCGCAGCAGCGTGGTGCAGTCGTCGTCAACGATAATGGTATCAATTGCGTGAATATCACGGGGGAAACGGGTTTCAATGCTACGTCCTATTCTCTCGGCGGCACTATCAACACAGGAAACCCTGGATCTCCAGGAGGGTCGAAAACTCCATCTCTTAAAGACCTTGTTGTTACCAAGAATTTCGACGATTGCAGCGCTCCTCTGATCCGTCTCTTTCTTGGGGGAACCGTGGCTTCGACTCTAAAGTTGATTCAATACTCAAATTCGACCAACACGGTGCGGCCTTTCGCAGAGTTCACAATCACACTTACGAATGCATTGATGAACAGCTACGAGATTGATGGTTCACCCATGGTAAGCCCAACAGAAAAGTTGACTTTTACTTACAGCAAAGTGTGTGTCGCGAGCGTTTCCGCGAGGAGTGATGGAAGTCTGACGAATGAAGTGAGAGTCTGCTATGACGTAGCAGGGAAACAGCTGAGCAGTTAAAGTGGCTCCTGTACAATTAAGGGAGTAAATAAAGAAAAGGCCCGGATAATTTCCGGGCTTTTTCCATTTAATCCAAAGACGGGAGGCCCGTAACCTGTGCGAATCTTATATTCACAAACAAACACTGGCCTTACCGCCATCTACAGCATCCAAGCCGTTTGTTTTGAATATTTTAGCGGTAAGCCATCTGCTTTCCTATATTTGCCACGCCACCCGTGCCCCAACGACAATTATCCCCTTTGACAGAACAGATATTTCGATACTCTTAGGTCATGGTAAAGGCAAAGGGAATCTTAATCGGAATAGGAGCGGGTCTCGTCATAGCTGCCATCATGTGGCTAACGGTCCCACACTTGCATCGATGAACCTGATAGATGTATCCCGCGAACTGGCAATCGAAGCCATGAAGGTAGATCGGAAACAATTCGGTACAGTAGTAGGGAACTTGCTCAAGACTCCGCCAGTGCGGCGCGCTGAGGCCAAGACGGGCCAGCCCAAGATGGGCAAGATAATACCTCCAGCTAAGGCGTAGAGACAGTGGCAGACAGCAAACCAAACTCGCATTGGTGGCTGGTGCTGGATATCGTCGCTGAAATTCTTAGCTGGATTTGGTGAGCACTGCCCCAACCCGCTCAATCCAAATAATTTCCCTCCATCATTTTGCCCCGGGAGCCGACTCCGCGGCCTCAACGCTTGGCCCCGACTCATTCCCCGCCGTGCTCACCGCCGTCACCCGATACACATACCTGCGACCGGCCGTCACCTTCTCGTCGCGATACGCCGCCTCCGTCACCAGCTCTGGCCCAATCCGCTGCCACTCCGCCGAGCCATCCTCCCGCCGGTACACCCTGTATCCCGCGAGCCGCGGCTCGATGTCCGGGTCCCAGGAGAGATCAATGGTAATCGGGCTACCCTCGCCCATCCCCGGCACCGCAACCAGACCCGCCGGAACATCGGGCGGAAACCGGTCGCGCACCTCAAACTGAAGCGCCGCCGAAGGCTCGCTGCGCGCCTCCAGCGTCTGCCCTCCCACCTGCACGCGAACCATACGCTCAGCCGTAAAGCTGTAGTCGCGCCCGATCTCCACCGTCCGGTCAAGCATCCCACCCGCATCGCCGGCATCGGAGTCCGCCCGCAGCCGGGTCTCTACCGCCTGCTTGCCCGCGCCGGACAGGGCCGCCATGATCGATTCCGCCGGAGCCTTCGCGCTTTTCGGTGCAGCATTCAGCAGCACCCGATCCAACTCGACCGAACCCGCACCCTTCTCTCGCCGCCAGTGCAACTCAACGCCCGCCTTCACCGCCTCGCCCGCAAACCCTTCCACGGGAGCCACCGTCGGCCCCGAAACCGCCAGCACCGCCACCGACGGCCCCGCCGTCCGCCCCGCAGCATTAATCAGTTGCACCCGGTACGCCAGCACCCGCGGCGGTCCGGCCAGCAAATCGGCGGGCAACGCATCCACCGCATCGGACGCCCCCGGCGTGACCTGCACCCGCCCCACCGGCGAGCACGGCCCGTTCGCCCGCACCAGGCCGGCAACTGTCTCCCGGCAGATCTCCGCCATGATCGTGCCCTTGACTGCCATCTTGTCTGTGGTCAGGCTCGGAGTGGTCCAATGCAGCTTCACCGCAGCGCCCGCCCGCGTCGCCGTCAGCCCGCTGCCCGACACAGTTTGAGGAAGATTCAGCGTAGGGGGCAACGGGGGCCCCGGCGCAGCGCATCCAGTCATAAGTACCAGCAAAATCAGAGCGTCATAAACCCGTAACAAAGCACCGCAGCCCTCGACGCGCCAAGTTGTACGACGAATATCCATCCAACCAGAGGCTATAGTATTTTCCGGTCGATGGGCCCTCGAAAGAGCAATCCAAATTTCTTTCGCAAACGTAAATCTTTTGACGAAAGAGAAACATCTATTGACTGGACAAACAATAATGGCGACCTCATCAATTCTCTCTCCTGTTCCCTCCCGCGCTGCCAAGACCACCCCGGCACTGCACGCGCTGCCCGAGCCTTCCACCGTGCAGGTGGATGGCGAAGCTGCGGAATCCGTAATCTCCGAGAAGCGCATCGGAGAGCGCATCAAGCATCTGCGGCTCAAGAAGTCCATGGGCCTGGTCGAACTCGGCCGCCACACCGGCCTCTCCGCCAGCTTCCTCTCGCAGCTCGAGACCGGACGCGTCGTGCCCACTCTGCGCAACCTGGCTCGCATCGCGATGGTCTTCTCCAAGGACCTCAGCTACTTCTTCGAGCCCGAGCCGCAAACCCTCTTTCGCATCCACCGCGGCAAGGACCGTGTGCGCCTGCCGCAATCCGGCGTCGCCGACCCAGCCTACTTCTTCGAGTCGCTCGGCTACCTCGTCGCCGACCGCCAGCTCGATCCCTACTTCGCCGAGTTTCTCCCCGCCAAGCCCGCACAGGAGCCCCGCGCCCACCAGCACTTCGGCTGCGAATTCCTCTACGTCCTCTCCGGCTCGCTCACCATCCGCCACGGTTCCCAAGTCCACCAAGCCGAACAAGGCGACGCGATCTACTTTGACGCATCCACCACGCACAGCTACGAGTGTCCCGGCCCAGGATCGGCCACCGCGCTCATCGTCACGTTGCAGCAGCCCCTCGCAGCCGGAGGAAACGGTATGCGCTCCAGCCAGCTTCCCGCGCAAACCACCCTGCGCAACCCTCGCGCCCTTCCGTCAGCCCTCGCGTCAGTCCGATCTGTCCGCACGCTTCCCAGCGCCGGATAGTCGGCCAAACCAGCAACCCCTCGCAACCATCCGCCGCACGCGGTATCGTGGAAGCGTCCGCGATTCCTCGAACGACGTGAAGTGAGGGGTTCAATGAAAGTTTGCTGGTCGTGTCTTGTGTTTGTTTCAGTCCTTGCAATTCAATCCATTGCTGCCCAATCTTCCCCGGTCGCCGCTACACCTCCGATGGGCTGGAACAGCTGGGACTCGTACGGCCTCACTATTACCGAGGATCAGTTTCGCGCTAACACCAGGATCGTTGCCGACGTCCTGAAACCCTTCGGCTACACTTACGCCGTCATCGACGAAGGCTGGTTCTTCTTCAACCCGCAGGATCGGGAGAAGCCCGACAAACTGGTTTACGCCATCGATGCAAATGGCCGCTACGTTCCTGTCCCCGCGCGCTTCCCATCGGTTTCGCTCTCACCCTCGGCTCAGCCAAAGCCGCCCACGCCTGTTGCCGATGCCTCTACGCCCAAACTCGCTGCCACCATCCAGTCCACCAGCTTCAAGCCTCTCGCCGACTGGGTCCACGCGCAGGGCCTGAAGTTCGGCATCCACATCGTGCGCGGAATTCCACGCGCCTCGGTTGAACGCAATCTGCCTATCGCCGGCTCCGCCTTCCACGCCTCCGACGCGGCCGACACCGCAGACGCCTGCCCCTGGGACCCCACCAACTGGGGCATCCAGAACAACGCAGCCGGACAGGCCTGGTATGACTCGCTGCTCGCCCAGTACGCCGGCTGGGGAGTCGACTTCCTCAAAGTCGACTGCATCTCCGACCACCCCTACAAAGGCGACGAGATTCGCATGATCCGCAAGGCGATCGATAAAGCCGGCCGGCCAATGGTGCTCTCGCTCTCACCCGGGCCAACCAAACTCGAACACGCTGCCGAGGTGGGTCAGCTCGCCAACATGTGGCGCATCTCCGACGACTTCTGGGACTACTGGGTCAGCCAACACCCCGAGCGCGACTACCCGCAAAGCGTCGTCGGTCAGTTCAGCAAGACCGCGGCCTGGGCCCAGTACGCCAAGCCCGGCAACTGGCCGGATGCCGACATGCTCCCGCTGGGCCACATTGGCCCAGTCCCCGGCGAAGGCAAGCCGCGCGACACGCGCTTCACTCCGACCGAACAGCAAACGCTGCTGACGCTGTGGTCGATGGCGCGCTCGCCGCTCATTCTAGGCGCGAACCTCACCATGCTCGACGACGCCACGCTCAAGCTGCTCACCAACCGCGATGTCCTGCGCGTCGATCAGACGGCTACCCGCTCCGGCCAGGTGATGCATTCGGGCGACGTGATCGCCTGGACAGCTGACCTGCCTGCTGAATCTCCGGACGGATCCATCGCGATGGCGCTCTTCAACGTAGGCGAATCGCAGGTCGTGATCGACACCAGCTTCGCCGCCTTCAACATCGGCGACGGCGCCTACTATGTCAAGGACGCCTGGACCGGCAAGAACCTCGGCAAACTGAAATCCATCCCCAGCCTAACCCTCGAACCCCACGCCTCAATCCTCTACCTGCTGAAGAAATGAGCGAAATTGGTTCGGCGGATTGACTCAGAATTCAGGCTCCTTCGACGAGCCGGAGCCCCAGAACGGGAAATGCTTCGACAGATACCCGTTGACAACCCGAAGCTGTTTCGAGGCTTCGAGCGCGCCATTGCCGTAGAGGAGCTCGAATCTCGCCCTCCCGACTATTCGCTCACTCTTGTCCACCCAACGCTTCGATGGAGTCTTGAGCTAGACGGCTATCGGCGCAAGCGGTTCAGAGGAACGTTTGCTATAACCGGAGCGACTTATTCGCTTCCACTCACTGACGACGCCTACGCGGCAACGCTGTTCAGACAAGAAGAACGAGACTGGACGCGCGTGCCCTCCAGCGCATCAAACAACATGTTGATTACGATCAGCCTCGGAGATCTGTTCCATGGCTCCTACTACAAGCTGATTGCCGGCGTGGTCGACTTGCCCGAGGCTGACGCCTGACTCGTCTCCGGCCAAGGTGGTAGCCTTCTTCTCGTGGACGCTCTCGCCATCTCGCCCGGCAACATTGCTTCGCTGATCATCGCCATCAGCTTTGCCGCCGGCCTCAACGTCTACGCTACTGTCTGCACTCTCGGCATCCTGGCGCACCTCAACTGGGTCGAACTCCCGGGCTCGCTTGGCGCGCTTGCGCATCCGTGGATCATCGCGGTCAGCGGCCTGCTCTTCCTCGCCGAACTCTTCGCCGACAAGATTCCCGGCTTCGACCTCATCTGGAACGCGCTGCACACCTTCATCCGCATCCCAGCCGCCGCGTTGATGGCCTACGCCGCCAGTTCGCATCTCACGCCCGAGCAGCAACTGCTCGTCACCGTTGCGGGCGGAGCCATCGCCGCGCTTGCCCATACTTCGAAGACCGCCGCACGCGTTCTGGTGACGCCCAGCCCCGAGCCTTTCTCGAACATCGCCCTCTCCAGCGCGGAAGACGTGGGCGCAATCGGCTTGACCTGGTTCGCGACGCATCACCCCATCGTCGCTGGAACCACCGTCGCGGCGCTCTGCATCCTCCTGATCGGCGGCCTGTGGTGGGGTTTCGCCCGCATCCGCACCGCCCTGCGCCGCCGCTTTCGGCCAAGCCCTGTAGCGAGGTAACGCACTCTACGACCCCGCCTTTGAGCACCCGCAGTCATCCGTTGTCCAATACACCGAATCCACGGACAAATGACATTCGGGGAGTATCTTTGTGAGGGCGATCAGGCCACACACTTCTTCATCGCTGACTTCGCCACTTCCGGTGCAGACTCACCCACCCTCTCCGGTGACGCTGCTCCGCCTGCTTCGATTGATCTCATCTGCCGTTGTATGGAAGGAAACTACGTGCGAGGAATCTGTCTCTTATTGCTGATACCGTTTTTAACGGGGTGTACCACAGCGTCGCCCGATGCTGGACATCAAGCGGTTTGGGTCGAAAAGCCGATTTTCTTCGGCCATGGAGGGGTTGATCCGACGCCAGTGACCACTGGACGCTCCTATGGAGCGGCAACCAGCGATGCCGTGGATATCAACATGTTGCCGCAGCGCGTGGATATGGAGTTCGATGACATGATGACCAGCAGCGGCGTGCCAGTTAGCTTTCATGTGGTCGCTCAATTCAGGATTACGGATGCAGTGAAACTGGTAAGTCAGTTCGGCGCCGATCATGATGACAAGGGCGCCTGGGGCTTTTGGGATAGGAACATTGATCAGCCGTTGCGAACTGCCGTGCGGGATGCAGTCAAGAAGCGCGACATGCAGGAGATGGCAATTTCACAAACGGCCGCCGACGCTGTCGGGAATGAAGTCGCCGCTGCCGCAATCAGGATTGTGAAGCAATCCGGGCTGCCGATCGAGTTCACACTTGGAGGGATCAACGTAGGCAGAGTGAACCCGCCTGATGCCATCAAGAACCAACGCATCGAGACAGCAGCTCAAGAACAACGAGCTATCACCGAACAGCAGACGAAGTTGGCTGAAGATCAGCGCAAAATGGCGGAACAGAGCCGGGCTGCTGCCGACAATGCTTATCGTGAAGCAATGCAGCTAAGTCCGGATCAGTTTTTGCAATTGGAAAACATCAAGATGCAGCGCGATGTATGTACTCAAGGTGCGAAGTGCACCTTCATAGCCAATGCTGGGAAGGCACAACCGATCCTGGACGCGAGGTAAAAGACGCGAGCTAAAGCCCAGCTAATTCC
>JALYIG010000306.1 GCA_030775885.1 Acidobacteriota bacterium
GGTCAGCAGGGAGTGCGAAGCGTTTAACACAGAAGCTGCAATTCCCGGCCCCGCATCTCCCGTAGCGCCTCCGGCCAGAAGATACACATGCGCGCCCACAATCGCCTGCTGTCCACCCTGAATCGTGCCCTGAATCGCGAGCCCCGGATCGGCCGTCGGCGCGTCGCTCGGGCTGGCGATGACGCAACCAGTTAGAAGGCTACACAGCACACTTGAAAAAATCGCGCACAGGCGAGAAGTTCGAATAGGATCCATGTATTGCCTCCATTGGGAATGCCCAGCGACTATGGCAGCGGGCAACCGAAATAGTCCCCGATCCCATGTCAGACTCCCAGAACAACAAAGTCAAGCAATCCACCCCTGAAGTTGTAGCCGTCGAAGACACCTCAACGCACCCCGCTCGCCTCACCCAGAAGCCTTCATGCACGGCGCCGTTTGCCCCGACCTACGCCTGCTCATCATCTCCAACACGGGCTACCAGGAAATTCCCCAGGTCACCCATACAGGGCCGCAGCATCAGGGGCGGCGTGGAACTACGCTGTCGCGCCGCTCAATGGCTCTACTGAATTATCGTCTTCTTCGATGTGCTCGACAGGGTGAACGAATTGTTTGGCACGAACGGGAGGAGCAGATGGTACGTGTAGGTCACCTTGACCTGCACATGGCTCCCCTTGGTCTCATTGCCGTCGGGATAAGTCGTCGCCGGAGTTACCGTGCCCCCTCCAACATTGGGCCACTTTAGTCCTGACACATACGCGTTCACAGCCGCTGCGTTGACCTCGCAGGTCGGGGTGGCTGCCGAGGGACAGGAATCTCCGCGCACCATCGCATACCGCGTGCCCTGTCGCGCGCACTCGGAGATCATCTCGTAGGTGTAAAGCATCAAGCATATCTCGATGAAGACGAAAATCAGGGCGAACAGCGTCGGCAGGGTGACGGCAAATTCGATGAGCGTGCTTCCATCTTCCCTGCGCCACCAGTTCTGCCGCCGCGTAGACGGGAAGTAACCGGACTCGACCGCTCTAACCCTGCGGCGAAATACTTCGGCAAGCGATACCGTCATTGCTGCACTTCCATTACTGCTTTGCCGTTTAGAGTCAACGAAGCCGGCAGTACCGACCAGTGGACCACCGGAGTTACTGAGGCGCTGGTGTTCACCTGGACGAATTGAACGGCGCGATTGCCCGCACCCGTGCAGGCAGCCGTTGCATTGGACTGGCCATTGGTACCGCTGTATTGGGTTCCTGTCATGGCGGTAGCACACACCCAGTAGTTCGTTGGAGTTACCGTAAGCTGCGTGCCGAAATCGGTTGCCTCAGCCTGCGCTGCCGTAGTAATTCCCGAATTATTCGAGGCGTAGGTCGCGCTCTGCATTCCGTATAACGCGCCCGCATTCGCGGCGTCAGTGATCTCGATGGAATCGTACCCCAGAACACCCATCTGCGCCGTTCCCAGCAGCAGCGGCACACCCAGAATTCCAACCACCAGAGCGAGCTCAATCAGCGCGCTTCCGCTCTCCCCACGCAGGCCCCGCAAGCGTGCCCGCAACGACTTCGCCCTTCGAATCCTGTGCAGACCGAGAAGGTGCTTTTGTCCCATGATCATTGCACCAGTTTCGAGTTGCCGACGGTGATCGAACCTTGGTTCACGTCGTTGGTGAGGTTCAGTGTGCCGCCCCCCGCCATGTTCAGCGAGCTAGCCACAATGCCACCGATCGGATACGTCATCATGCTTCCGTTGGCCAGATCCATCGGAGCCGAAGGCGCGTACAGTGCGCCGCCGATGTAGCTATTGGAGCCACCTTGAATCGAGATCGAAGAACCGTCGCCGATAGCCTGGTACAGCACGATTCCGTCGTAAGACGACCCCAGGCTTGGAGCTGTACCCCCACCGTTTTGAGCAGTGTTGCCAGCCACCAGGTTTAAATTGGCTCCATTGTCGATCACGACGTTTGCTGTTCCCGTCAGGTAGAAAAACACCCCGTTGCCCCCTAAATTGGAATGGCCGTTGGCCCCGCTCTCAAAGTGCAGCGTTCCTGTGATCACATAGATGCCGGGGTTCAGCGTGCAGGTCGAGTTGTTCGCGCCTACCGTCAAATTCTGGTAGCAGATGGTTCCGCTCGAACTCGCCGGCCCCCACGTGTAGGTGCCATAGCTTCCACCCGGATCTGCAAGGCATGTGCCCCACGTCGGCGCAGGCGGCAAAGACTGCGTGCAGCTAGCTACGCCATCGACGATGATGGTCGAGCCCGTGCTCGCTCCATTATTTACATTGCTGGCCGCCGTCCATGAGGATGAATGCAATCCCAGCGTCAA
Source organism: Acidobacteriota bacterium (assembly GCA_030775885.1). GTDB lineage: Bacteria > Acidobacteriota > Terriglobia > Terriglobales > Acidobacteriaceae > Edaphobacter. The sequence continues at coordinate 2,316 of JALYIG010000306.1, forward strand.
CGCGCTCAGCGCAGACCCGCCGCTAAATCCAGCTCCGTTGCTGCTGTTTGAGTTATCGATCACGCCGCAGCCGTTAGCATTTAGGTGGGCCGCATTACTCAAAGTCAAAGTCTGGCCCGATGTGCCGTCAAGGCACAGACACGTCTGGCTGAGCGTGCCTCCGCCCGCGACTCCCGTGGCCGAAACCATTTTTGTCCGGAAATTGGGATTGAAAGCTCCCATGAACAAGTTCTGAATTGGCCTCGAAACCGTCACCGCAACCGAACCTGGGAAACTCGCGGGGGGCGTGGGAAATGTCACAGTAGCTGGATTGGTTGCTAACGTCGTGTCAAAGCCATTCATCTTCGCAACCGCATTTGCAGCAGTCGTCTTATTACCCGGGTTGCCGGTATACACCTCTTCAGCAGCAGCAACTGCGGCGGCATCAGCCGCGGACTGGACCATTCTCTGCTGGCGCATAAGATTCCCGGCATCCAATGCCAGGCCCAGAAAGCCGAGCCCGACAATTCCCAGAAATACGGCCACGACTATTACAGACTGCCCGTCTTCATCATTCATAAAGCTCATCTCAGCTCCAAAGGCGGCCCGCGTTTGCCAACCAAGATGGCGCCCGATAGGGGATCGCCTGTCAGAATCCTAGGCCACCTCTGCGTTTCGGTAACTAACACAAAAGGGGTGGTAAGATTGGCAGCCTTTGTCCCATAAGATCGCCGCCTCAGCAGCAGCGCACCTCGCCCTCGCCGCTCCTGCCTCCACCGTCCATGAATCCTCAAAGTGAGTGCGAGCTATCTGTTTCTAGAGCTGTATTTTTGTGAGCGGGACTTCAGAGGCGAGGGCAAATTCGATTGGTGCACCGCCGCTAATGCGGTCGGGGTTAAGAGTTGATCCAGATCCAAATCGGCGTCTAAGATGGCAAGCATTGAAACTAAAGGTGGACGGCATTTTGGCGAGAGACACCTGGGAACATCAAATTCCAGGCGGTGTTCGACGACCCTACCCAATCCGGAAACAACCTGTTTGGTGTGGGAGCCTGCTACTTTGAACCCGCTGGGAACTCTTGATTACGCGCTGAGCTTCTCGTATAAGCCGGGCGGGGCCGGCCCTTTGGTTGCGGTAGCATTCAAAATGGAGTATGCGTGGATCAATCCGATCTCAGCCGTTACCGCCGATCTGATCAACTACAACGACATCGGCGATTTCTACGATCGTCTTTCCAATAGCAGCAACTCCGTCCCGTCCGATATCGGGGTGGAGACGACCATATAGGCAAGCTTCGAGGGCTCTCGTTGTCTGTGTATTTGGGTCCACGACTCGAAATCGACCGATTGACGCTGAGCCACACAGCAGGGAGCATTTTCGCAGGCCGAGTTGAGGCATTACCGGAAGGTGCTTGAGGTTTGTGACGCGCACGGTGACCTTCAGTCACGATGCGGTGCCCGCGTGGTTCGCTCATTTGGGAGGGTGGGAAAATTCGGACGCTCCCGCAAACTTTGCTCGCTACTGTTCGGTCGTGACGAAGGCTCTGGGAGACTTGATCGTTTACGCCGCCACCATAAATGAACCAAACTAATGAGTGACTTGGCCTGATATGGAGTGCCGTGTCAAAACACTGAGGAGATGTGAGGTTTCGTTTGTAGTGGCCGGCCCTTTCCCGAGCAAAGAACCAGCAGCAGCCGGGGCAGTTTTGAGCGACGATTGATCAGTTTGATATTCGCGGGTCGTAACCGCAAAACCATGACGCTTCATACGAACCCTAGGTTTTTTGTGCCAAAGCTTCCGATATTCGGGAACACAGTGGGTAATTGACTAACGCTCACCCCGAACCACGAGGCCAACGTAGCAGCATACTGCACGCTGCCGGTCGATGGAACCCAACGTCCATTGCTCCCTGAGTCGTCGGGCCCATTAAGTGCGAGCGTTGGAAATGTCCCATACATCTGGCCACCTTTCACCGCGCCACCCATAACGATGTGATGCGCCCCCCATGCGTGATCCGTGCCCGTGTTCGAGTTTGGCTGAAAGGTCCGTGAGAAGTCTGACATTGTGAAGCTGGTCACGCTGTTCTGTACGCCCATCTCGACGGTTGCGTTATAGAAGGCGCTGAGTGCCGGGCTGATCTGCGCAAGCAGCGCATTTTGCAATGTCAGTTGGTCCGAATGAGTATCGAAGTTCCCGATCCCGGCAAAGAATATCTGCCGCGATACACCGAGCGCAGCTCGCACCTGGATGATCTGGGCGATCTGTTGGAGCTGCGCTGCCAAGCCGTTTTTCGCTGGAAAAACAGTCTTGAGCGGCGATACGGAGGCAGTTGCCGCAGTCAGCACTTTGGCATAGTTATATGCGTTGCTCGTAATCTGGTTGTCCGCCTGGACCAGCGTCAGCCCTGAGCTGAACTGCAGCAGCGCCTGGGCGGTCGCGAGTTGGGCGCCGCACGCCGTGGTGCCCTCCGAGCAGGAGGCGCCACCGAGGTTGCTGGGACTTACACTTACAGGTGTGCTCGCACTTCCATTGCAGAATAACGTGTCGCCAGCGACGGATGTGATCATAGGAATCTCCGACCCGGCGTTGTAGGTAGTATTCAATGTGTCTGCGATACGTCCAGCCCAGCCAGTGGGCGTAGACCCGCTCTGCGCGGCATTCTGCCACTCCAATTGTTGGTCGGAATGAGAGAAGAGATTGTTCGGAAGCACCGCGCCCGCCGTCTGATACTGCTTCTTGGTCGTCGGCTCGATCAAGGTGCCCACATTGAGCACGAGCGCGGCGTTCTTGTTGTCAAACAGAGTGGCGAGGTCGGGCAGATTGGGGTTCAGCCCGAAACTTGGACGGGCGCTTAGCTGCAGCAACTGGTTCTGGGGGATCGCGAGCGGCCCGCGGACCGTCGCATAGTTTTTATATCCCGCGGTGTCGAAAGGGATCAGCGTGTTATTGGAATCGTTACCGCCATACAGGAACACGCAGACGAGCGCCTTGTAGTCCGCCGTTGTCTGCGCCAGCGCGTTGAGCGCTCCAAAAGGCCGCAGAGCGGCCGCGTTCCCCGCTGCCGCGAGCGATGCATACTTGATGAAACTCCGCCGATTTACACTCATCTAGACCCTACTCTTTTCTAACTCGTTTTGTCCTTGGTGAAAACATGTACCTGGCCAATGTCTAGACAGACACTAGTGTTCGATCTTGTACTCCGAACTTGTGATTACCAGATACGACGCGACGCGGACTCGCTCAGCCGGATTGTTCAGGATTGACGCTACCTGAGCGATGATCGGCCTGCTCATCTGTGTGGGCATCTGGCCGTGCAAAAATATTACGCTCAAGGCATTCACCAGGTTGGTGCTGTCGGTTTTCGCATTGCCGGTTGCCGAGGCCATCAGTCCCAGCGCACTCGTCGCACTGAGGTCCACATTGAACCCACTGATCCCGTTGAAAACTAGCGAATTTGCCAGCGTCAGACGCAACACGGCAGAAGCTGTATTTTCGATTCCGAACTCCGGCGCATTGAACGTCGTACCCGGAATTACGTAACTTGGGGGGAAGAAATTGAACACGCTGCCGGAGGCATACGGCCGTTGACCGAGCGCTGACGTGTAATTGCTCAGCGAGCTGTATGATGC
>JALYIG010000307.1 GCA_030775885.1 Acidobacteriota bacterium
GCACGCACCGCTCATGATTGCGGACTTTATGAGGCTAAAGTGCGTTTCTTCGGAGACCGTCTTGCCGTTGTCTACGGCAGCGAACATTATGTCGGCAAAGACAAGTCCCAGCCGAACGCAAAGGTGTGCCAGGTTTGGACTGACACGTGGCTGAAGCGCGACGGTACGTGGCAGATCATCGCCTCGCACGATAATCGCGTGGAATGTAGGTAGCTAGAAAACGCCTGAGCTTAGCTTTACCGTGCTGGTTCGGTTGGGAAGCTGGCCTTTTTCTTCTCGCTCCCCAAACGTCTGAGGATGTCCAGCACTCGGGCCACGAGAGGATCTGGGCTCGCGTTCGACCAGAGCGCTACGGTTTCAAGAGGTGGAACATCGGCTTTGAGAGGCCGGAAGACCACCCCCCTTGCCGACAATTCTTTCGCTGAAGCCGGCACAAACGCAAAACCGGCGTTTGCCGACGCAAGGGCCAATGCCGTCAGGGGATGCTCAATCTCCTGCGTCCGCATGTCGGTCATCCCGGCCGCAAGGAGAAGGTCGATGATCGCTTGATACAGCGTCGGGAAGAGATCTTTCCGCGGTATCAGCAGAAGGTCGTCTTTCAGATCCTCGAAGAGCACGACTCGTTTTTTCGCTGCTCGGTGCTTCTCGTGCAACACCAGAATGAACGGCTCAGACAGCACTATCGCGCTTGAAATTTGCTTAGGCAGTTCTTCCAAGTAACCAAGCCCCAGATCTAAATCTCCCGATTGCAGCAACTGCATCTGGGTGGACGAAGGACTTTCTCTCAGCTCAACCGTCACCATCGGCAATTGGGTCTTCAATTCCTCTAGCAACCGGGGGAGGATATTGAACATTGCTGTTGCGACGAAGCCTAGCCGAAGCGTTCCCACTTCGCCTCGCTCTGCCCTGCGTGCTGAAGACACGCTTCGGTCAAGCATTGCGAGCGCTTCGCGCGCTGTCTTGAGGAAGACTTTACCCGGACGGGTGATCTCCACATGGCGCTTCGAACGAATGAAGAGAGCTACGCCAATTTCCTCTTCTAGTTGTTTGATCTGCACGCTAAGCGAAGGCTGAGCGACATGCAGCGCTCGACTCGCCTCGCGGAAGTTCAGATGATCGGCAACTGCAACCGCATAACGAAGTTGTCTCAATTCCACTGATCGCTCCTGACTATCAGATGCACTCCAATAAAGTATCACTTCTTTATCAGTCACCCCTCATCTTTAGTTCTGTAGCAAGTGACACGCATAGGGAGGAAGGTATGAAGGATCAAAAGAAAATTCGTCTGGGATTGATCGGTGTTGGCAATTGGGCCTTGTTCGCACATGTCCGGGTGCTGAGGCTTTTGCCGGAGTACGAGATCGTAGCTATCTACAGCCAGCGCAAGGAAGCGGCGAAGGCGGCCGCTACGGAGTATGGCATTCCTCACGTAGCCGAGAGTTTGGATGCGTTGGTGACGGACCCATTGGTCGACCACGTCCTGGTGCTGACCACCTCTCAGCAACATGAGGAGGGTATCCGCGCAGCCATCACTGCAGGCAAGGACGTTTACTGCGAGTGGCCGCTTACGCCGACTGCGGCCAAATCTGCCGAGCTGGCGACGCTCGCAGATGCTGCCGGAGTGAAAACCCAGATTGGCCTGCAGCGACAGTTTGCACCGGCATTTCGGTATGTTCATGACCTTGTCGCGCAGGGTTATGTAGGCAAGGTTCGTTCTGCTCGGATGCACGTGAGTGTGAATATGTTCGGCGAGATCCGTGCGAATGCCGTCCGTTGGAGCTTGCCGATCGAGAATTTCATGAGCGTCGTAGCGATCTTCGGCGGACACTTCTTTCCAGTCCTCTTCTCAGTGGTGGGAAAGCCGTCCAGCTTCTCGGCGCTCACGGCCAATCAGTTTCCAGAGGTCACCATTAAGGAGACAGGAGAAAAGATCCAGACGACATCGCCAGACGAACTGTTGATGCATGGAACTCTTGCGGATGGTGGTTTGTTTTCGATCCATATCGAGGGCGGCAAGTTGAGCGGTTCCGGCGTACAGATCGATATCACGGGCGATGCAGGTGATCTCAAGATCACAAACACCTCAGCATTTGGTGGTGTCGATGAAGACTTCATTGTCACTGGGGCAAAGGAGGATAGCAGGCCCTTGGAGAATCTCCCGATCCCTGCGGAGTTCGAGTGGTTCCCACGGGCCGGCCTACAGACAGGCGTAGCGGAACTCGGCGACTTGTATGTGGCGTTGAGCAGAGATCTGGCCAGTGGAACACAAGCCGTTCCGACATTCCACGATGCGGTCTGGCAGCAGCAGCTCTTCGAGCAGATTCAAGATTCGTCCGAAACAGGTAAACGCATCAACTTGTTAGTTCGACCGGTGTTGTCTTCAGTCTGACGACAACACCGGGACACACTTACACATTTCGAGGAAAGCTATATGTCGACCAAAGCAACAGCTGCACGTATCTACGAGTATGGAGAGCCCGATGTCTTTCGTTTCGAGACCATGGATGTTCCTGATCCCGTCGGTCACGAGGTTCTGGTGCGAAACACCGTCATCGGTCTCAATTTTGTAGACATCTACTATCGCCGCGGAACACTGCCGGTCCCGGAGTTTCCAGCGATCATCGGTGACGAAGCATCCGGAGTCGTCGAAGCGGTTGGCCCGAACGTGACGCTGGTGAAGGTTGGGGACAGGGTCGCCTACGCCGATGCGTTCGGTGCGTACACGACGGTGCGTCTCTATCCTGAGGATCGCCTCACCGTAATTCCCGATGGAGTAACAGACGACCAGGCAGCCAGCAGCCTGCTCAAGGGATTGACAGCACGTTACCTGCTGAAGGAAACCGTTCAACTCCACGAAGGAGATACCGTCCTGTACCACGCTGCAGCTGGTGGAGTGGGTCAGATCTTCACGCAGTGGGCAAGATCGCTTGGGATTCACGTGATTGGAACAGTATCGACTGCGGAGAAAGCGCAAATCGCTCTCCAAGCGGGCTGCACAGCGGTGGTCAATTACAGCACTGAAGACTTCGTTCAACGCACCTTCGAGTTGACTGGTGGCCAGGGAGTAAAGGCTGTCTACGACTCGGTCGGCAAGGATACGTTCCGGGGCTCACTCGCGGTACTCAGACCCCGCGGCACGCTGGTTCAGTTCGGCAAAGCATCGGGTTTCCCGGAACCAATCAGTCCATTTGAGCTGGCACCCCGAGCGCTGTATCTGACGTGGGCAATCTTGCCGCACTACAACAACACACCAGAAGCTCTCTCTGCCTCCTCAGCCGATCTCTTCGACGCCATACAGTCGGGAATCCTCAAGGTCGACCCAACGAACATCTATCGCTTTGATCAACTGATCCACGCACATCAGCAACTCGAACAGCGTCGCACCGTCGGCGCAACAGTGCTGCACATTTAGACACCGAGCAATCAAAGGAGAAAATCATGAATCAAGCATTGCAAGACCTAATCGAACACCGTCGCACCACAAATGTCTTCGAGCCAAACCATACGATTTCGGACGAACAGATTGAACATTTGGTCCATCTCGCGACACGAGCCCCGACCTCCTTCAACCTTCAGAACTGGCGATTTCTGGCAGTGCGAACACCAGAGAGGAAGGCCAAGCTTCGTAAACTTGCGTACGATCAGGCGAAGGTAAGCGATGCAGCCGTAACGTTCATCGTAATCGGACAGCTCGCGGACTATTCCGCCTTGGAAGGGCGTCTCGCGCCCTCAGTGGATGCGGGCTTCATGTCGCCCAAGCTTGTCGCTGGATGGGTAGGAGCGGCTAAAGGTCTGTACGACGATAAGCCGCAGATGCAGCGGGATGAAGCGATACGAAGCGCTACATTTGGAGCTGCGTCACTTCTATATGCCGCCGAAGTGCATGGGTTCGGCTCTTCCCCGATGATCGGCTTCGATCCTGTGGCCGTCGCGAGTGAATTCAACCTTCTCCCCGATGAGATTCCAGTATTGTTGGTTGCGATTGGTCGAGCAGCTACCAATAACTGGCCGCAAAAAAGCAGACGCCCGCTGACCGAAGTGCTCAGCTTTGCCTAAATCCGGATTGTCCGCGATTTCTGATAAGGAGGATCAATGTTTCACAAGATCATGGTTGCTTATGATGAATCATCCGAAGCTGCTAGGGCTCTCCGTACGTCCATCGATTTAGCAAAGGCACTTCGCGCAGAACTCAATGTGGTCACCGTCCTTGAGCCGATCCCCGGCTACTACTCCTTCGCGGTAAGCGCGGTACCAGCTTGGAATTGGACCGAGGAAAAGCGGATCAGGTACAGCGCACTCCAGGCTGAAGCCCAACAACAAGCCAAGGCTGCAGGCATTGTGCTCGATGCGGAACTGATCAGTGGAGACGAAGTCGGCAGCATAGTTAAATGCGCGAAGAGACTTCATGCAGATCTGCTGGTTCTTGGGATGCGGCAGCAC
>JALYIG010000308.1 GCA_030775885.1 Acidobacteriota bacterium
GCTCCGCTATGAGAATCACAACGGAGCAAACGTCTATGTCGCCGCCAACCCACTACTCTCCGGGAGCCGAAAGAGGACCAAAGAATGCATCGCAGAGGTTCGGCACCTTTACATCGATATCGACCTAGACGGTGAGGAGCGAATCGCCGCCCTTCGAGCTTCCGATGCCGTGCCCGTTCCGAGCACGATCCTCTCGACTTCACCCGGCAAGTACCAGGCGCTATGGAGGGTCGAAGGCTTCGACTTCGACCAGCAGGAGAACACACTGAAGCAGCTTGTCCCCGCCTTCGGTGGCGACTCCGCTTGCACCGACCGAAACCGTGTTCTCCGTGTGCCGGGATTCCGCAACTGCAAATACGATTCCTCTCACCTCGTCACGGTCAAATACCCCAGCGACTCCACATATCGTCCTGCGGACTTCCGGTTGGATGATTCAGTTCTCCATTCGGCCCTCCAGTCTTGCCGTGATACGAGGAATCACACCACGGGTAAGAACACCCACTCCGAGCAGGATTGGGCGTGGGTTATTCAGCAGCTATCGCTTGGCGAGGATGCGGCGAAGCTAACGCTGTCACTCGCTTCCCGGCGCTCGGATAAACCCAACCCTCTTTACTACGCCGAGCGCACCATCGACATCGCATCAGCTCGTCTATCGCTGATCGAAGGTGTGGCGATTGAAGACGTAATCGCCATGCTGGAACGCCGTCGTTCCGCCGAGCTTCCAGCTTCGCTTTGCTCTCCCCGTGCGCGGGAGATTGCGACCACAGCGCAGCGGATGATCGCTCGCCAAAAGTTCACTTCACTTCACACCCCAAAGGAGAACCACCATGCCACTGCTTGAAGTCGTCCAGACCCGTCAGATCAGCGCATCCATCCGGCTCACTGACTCCACCGCAACGCAGGTTGATCAGTACGCCGCCTTCATCCGTGCTTGCGCCGATGATGTCGTCGAACAAGCTCTCGCTTATGTCTTCAGCAAAGACCGCGACTTCCAGGACTTCCTCAAAACCCCGGAAGCCCAGAAGGTGACATCGACGTTGCGGATTCGGGAGGTTCCGGCTGCCGAGGCTTGTCCTCCACCTTCTCGGAAGCCGATGCCTGCGCCTATTGCCGCTCCCGTATCCCAGGCAAAAAGCGCCTGATTCCTCCATTTCAATCCGGGGCAAAGGCACTGCGGTGCTGCGCACCGGAAGAATGTTGACACTCCACCCCTTCGAGGGTCGTGCAGGTGCCCTACGGTGCACTTGTAGTGACTTCAACGACATAGCGATCTCAGGTGCACCCACGGGCACCTGAGATTGAGGAGGCAAACATGACAGTCTTGAACGCCAAATCAGACCTTGAAGTGACCGCAGAGCGGGCCGCACATAGGGTGTTCCCGGTCACGGCGAAGTTGACCGAACACGAACGGAAGTTAGTCACGGAATTCGCTCGGTCACAGGGAATCGCTCGTGGGCAATGGATGCGCGATGTAATCCTTCGCGAAATCCGGGATGTCTCGTTGCAAGAGGCGCGTAGCGCAGATGACCCGATGTTCACCGAACTCATTGCCACTCGGATGATCCTTCTCAATCTGCTCAAGCCGCTCGCGATGGGGCAAGTGGTCACACCCGAGGACTTCTCGCGCATCAGCGCCACAGTGCGTTCAGACAAGCGCAAGGTCGCCCAGGAGATCCAGAAACAGTACATCACCGCTTCACCGAAGGAGCTGTAATCATGACGACCCAATGGGGACGAAAAGAAACAATCATCTGGCCTCCGCATGTACCGATCCTTACCTATACGGCCATCGCAACGGCTCTTCTATGCACATGGGTCTTCCTCTGGCAGCGGCTGGCCTTTTCACTGAAGCCACTCCAGAAGAGCTACATTACCGAATACCTCCGCTCGGGCGTAGGCGGCACATTCAAAGCTCATGAATCGTACCGGCTTGTTTATTTGGGCGGGGGAAAGCGAGCACCACGCCTTGCGTTTCCAGTCGATTTTGTCGCAGGGCAGACGGCCCTTCTGGGCGGCAAGGTTGTTCCATTCGCCCTCTCGGATTTGGCCGTAGCGCAGGGCTATCGCTCGTTCTACCGTGGACCCGAACAGAAATTCGCAGACCCCTCGCTGAATCGTTGGCTCCGCCTCACGGTCTATGAGGACAAAGGGCTTTTGAGTCTCTTCGCCATCAACTTTGCCGAAGGCGGGATTTGTCTTGCGGCCATGCTCTGGTTCGCCGTCCCGTATGACATCAGGCGGTTCAAGCAGATGAAGTATGGTCGGATTCTGCGTGGTCCGCTTTTGCTCTCTCCGGCGGAATTCAATCGCCAGCAAAAGGGTGACGGCATCGGTTTCAAGACGACCGAGTTGGGAAGAATGATGCGGATTCCAGCACGAAAGGAGGCGCAGCACTTTCAGATCATGGGCGACACGGGTGTCGGGAAGACCCAACTCATCATGCAAATCCTGCGCCAGATACGCGAGCGCGGCGACTCTGCCATCGTCTACGATCCGGCCTGCGAGTACGTCCAGCGATTCTTCGACAAGGACCGCGGCGACATCGTTCTAAAT
>JALYIG010000309.1 GCA_030775885.1 Acidobacteriota bacterium
ATGTACGCATCTTTTAATTCGACGTATTTACCGACCAGCGCGATGCGGGCGTGGTGCTTCGGGTGCGTCAAGCGTTCGACGACGCTTTCCCACTCCGTCAAGTCGAGCGGCGACGCGTCGAGCTTCAAGCGTGCGATAACGGCTTGCGCCAAGCCTTCGCGCTCTAAGTTCAGCGGCACCTTATAGATCGTCGGCGCATCGCCGTTCTGCACGACGTTGCGCGGGGGCACGTCGCAGAATAGGCCGATCTTCTCTTTGAGTTCGAGCGGAATCGGGCTCTCGGAGTTGGTACGCACGACGATGGCGTCGGGCGCGATGCCGATCGCGCGCAATTCGCGCACGGAGTGCTGCGTCGGTTTGGTTTTGAGCTCGCCGGCCGCGCCCAAATGCGGAATGAGCGTGAGGTGCACGAACATGACGTTCTCGTCGCCGACGTCGTAACGCACTTGGCGGATCGCTTCCAGAAAGGGCAGCGATTCGATGTCGCCGACCGTACCGCCGACCTCGACGATGCACACGTCGGCGCCGCTGTGCTGCGCGACGCGCGTGATCTGAGCTTTGATTTCGTTCGTGATGTGCGGGATGACTTGCACGGTTGCGCCCAGATAGTCGCCGCGCCGTTCCTTGTCGATCACAGACGCGTAGATCTGACCCGTCGTCACGTTGTTCTCGCGCGTCAACGGTTCGTCGATGAAGCGTTCGTAGTGGCCGAGGTCGAGATCGGTTTCGGCGCCGTCGTCGGTGACGAAGACTTCACCATGCTGGAAGGGAGACATGGTGCCTGGGTCGACGTTGAGATAAGGATCAAACTTCATCAGGTTGACCTTGATGCCGCGTGCCTCGAGCAGACAGCCGATGGAGGCTGCAGCGAGACCCTTGCCGAGTGAAGACACAACTCCGCCTGTTACAAAGATGTATTTGGCTGACATCTCCGCCTCCGTTTATTTAGTTGTCTGGATTGGCCGCGCGTCAGGGGCACAGCTAAGTATCGCAGGGTTTGGGGGTGGGGGCAATGAGGGAGATTTTTGAAAATCTTGCGGTCGATTGCGGTCGCCCTAAGATTACTGTGTATCAGAGGCCACAGACAGCGAGGGCAGCCAGGCAGGTTCGTGCTCTAGTGGGGGGCCTTGACCCGCTTTGTGCCAGATATGAAGATTTCACGGAAGGTTTTCTGGACACCGACGGGCGTGGAAGTACAGCATCACCAAGTCTGGCTGCATAAAAACCTTCGTTCTTCCTTAGGTCAAGAAAGGTGCCGGATGAGAGCTATCTTTTTGTTAAACGCGTTGATGTGTCTTTTGAGTTTCAATTTGGCAGGTCAGTCACCCCGCCCTAACGTTGCCCAGATTGCCTCGCCGCAGTGTTGCAGTATTACAGAGGAGGCGTTACGAGCGTATGCAACAGTAAAGTTGGGATCAACGCGTGAAGAGATAGAGCGGAACTTTGAATTGGAGAGCATGGCGATGCCAGGGAGTGCTGTTTACACATTTAAGAAATGTCCGACGATCAAATTCAAAGCTGAGTTCTCGTTAGTGAACCCAGCCGTAAGCGAGTTTCACCAGTCGGACAAGATTGCGGTATTTTCCCGCTTGTACCTAGAATACGCAGTGAAAGACTGAGAGCTTCGCCCACCTGACAACGTGCCATTTGCATTGGCGTGCTGTCTTGGGATGGGCCCTCGGAAAGTCTCGCACTCAACCTATGACGGGGAGGGCGTCCTAAGTGGAGTAGGCTGGCGTTCGTGGTTAGTGCGCTGCGACCATCTGCTCGGCTAACTGGTGGAGGCCGGTGCCGTTGGCGGTGCGGGTGTAGAACATGTGGCCGCCGGGGAACTCATGCACCTGCACTCGGTTGGGGTCACCCATCAGCGGCATCTGGTCGACGGAGAGGATGGAACCCATGAACGGGCAGGAGAGGTCGTTCCAGCCATGCACGATGAGGATGCGCAACTTGGGGTCGGCTGCGACGGCCTGGCGAAGGTCCGGAACTGACCCCTCGCGGAGGCCAGAGCGGTCCCACAGGCGATTCACGTCATAGGAGAGCGCGTTGTAGCGCGCCTCGGTCTTCCAACCTACGGTGCGCGTGACGAAGTCGACCATCGCCGTAGTGGTGGGCGCGATGATGCTAGCCAGGATCGGGTCGTTCGACTGCTGGTCGGGCTCGAAAGGGTAGGGATCGAAGCCGGTGACATTGGAGTCATAAATGGAGCCAAGACGGCCCTGGGAGCGGTGGACCTCGCGCAAGTAGGCGCCTGTGTCGAGGCGACCTCCGGAGTATTTAACGAAGGTTGGATCGAGGCCGGTCATTTGCGTGACCTTGGCGATCATTGCGTCGGTCGCGGCGGGATCGGAGCGGCCCTTCAGCAGTGTGGCGGCATACTCACCGCGGGTGTAGTTGATAACGTCGGCCATGGCGGCGTCGGTCAGCTTGCCTTCGGCCTCAAGATGCGCGGCGGCGATCGGTGGCAGAGTGGTCATCCACGGAATGGGCGAGAGATTTTTGTCGCCGAACTGCGGGTTGAGGTACGGGCTGACCAGGACTACGCCGTTCAGGCCGACGCCGAGCGTGCCCTGGAGATAGTAAGCAATGCGCGGGCCGCGATAGCCGCCGTACGACTCGCCGATGAGGTACTTCTTGTCGAGCATGCGGTCGTTCTTGACCAGCCACTTGTAGACGACGAGGGAGAGATATTCCACGTCGGGAGTGGGGCCATAGAAGAGCTTCTTGGTCTCGGCCTCGTCCACCTGCGAGCGCGAGAAGCCAGTGCCGATGGGATCGATGAAGACCAGGTCAGTGAAGTCGAGCCAGGTTGCGGGGTTGTCGGTGAGGATTGCAGGGTCCGAGGGCGAGTCGCCTTCATTGGCGAACGGGATGTGTTTTGGGCCGATGGCGCCGAGGTTGAGATAGACCGATGAGGCGCCCGGACCGCCATTGAACGCGAAGGTAACAGGGCGGTGGGGCGCGTCCTTAGGCTGATCGAGGATGTAAGAGATGTAGGTGACGTCGCCCGTGGGCTTGTCGTCAGCGGCTTTCAGCGCGATGGTGCCCACGGTCGCCGTATAGTGCAGTGCCTTGCCGTTGACGGTGATGGTCTGAGGAACTGACTTGTCGGCGGGGAGTGGGTCGAGCTTGGGTTTGGGCGCGTCGGCGGGTTTGGGCGCACCAGCGGCCGCGGGTTCGGCAGGGGCGGTCGGGGAGGAGCCTCGTTGAGCGAAGCCGGACAGGGCAAGGGCGAAGAACGCCGGGGCGAGGGCAAAATTGCGCAAGGTCATGAGTTATCGTAGCGCGGAGGCCGGAATAATTCATGTGCGGCTAATACATATCCAGGTTGAGCTGATAGACCTGACCGCCGGGCACCGAACCCGCCACCAGCAGCAGGGTTCCGTCCAGCCGCAAACGTTGCGGGAAGGAGACGCCGGAGATGGGGCTGAGCGGTTGCATCTGCGACGGATTGGTTATGTCGATCCGGTCAATGGCTCCTTCCGTGTAGCAGCCAACGTAGGCAACGGCTGACTGCGCGGCCACGGGCAATGCTGCACAACTCTTGCCTGCCACGTTGAGCGGCACAACCTGCAGCGGCTTGAGTGCGGCGGGGTTCGAAATGTCGATGGACTCCAGCGCAGCCGCGTCGTAGAGGGTCACGTACGCCACCGTCCCCAGCACGGCGATCTGCTGTGGCGAATGCGGCACCACCAGAGGGCTTCCAACCAGTGTCATGGTTGCTTCATTCACCACCTGAACGGTGCTGGAGGAGCCCAGAGGATTGCTCTCTGAACCGGACGTTACGTAGATATACCCGCCTGCAAGGGCCAGGTACTCCGCATTGGCAATACCGCCTGAAACCGGACTTGCAAGGGTCACCATGGAAAGGATTGAGGGACCAGAAGGATTGGCGATGCTCACCTTGGCGACCGCGCCATTGGCCGCGTTCACGCCGAAAAGCGGCACCAGGATATTCGTTCCGTCCAATACGAGTCCAGGAAATGGCATGGGCAGACCGCTCACCGAGCCCAGTGGGCTGAGCGATCCATCCGCGTTTATGGTGAGGGTCAGGAGCGAGCCGGAGTCGTAGCACGCAGCGGCCATTACGTCCTTGCCGGCAATGGTCGCGATAACCATTCCACTTGGACTACTGCACGGCGTCGTGTAGGGAGCGCCAGCCAGGATCTGCAAGCCGCTGGAGAGGTCGTAGGTGATAATTTGTCCGGTGCCCTGAACGGACACGAATTCGAAGTGGCGGAAGGTAATGATGGAGTTTGGCGTCCCTGTTTTGGAAGGAGTGACGCTGGATCTGGCCGGGGGAGAAAATGGGGTCAACGAACTACAACCGGCGAAAAGCATTGAGAGAGCCAGCGCAAAGGCCGGCAAAATTAGTTTGGTCACGAGTCGCATCAATTCGCACGGCTTGGTTCGCGCCTGTCCATGCTACCAGCGGAACTTATGTCGTCGTATTGAAGGCGAATCGCTGACGTCAGGGTTGCTGCTGCTGTTGGCGGAGCAACTTTTCGTGATGCTTGCGGATGTAGTGGGCGGCGATGTCGGGATAGAACTCGCGGATGGATGAGAAGGCAACGTCGCGCATTGCAGAGTAAGCGAATTTGGTCGCTAGAACGGAAAAGCTAGTGGCGCCGGCGGGGTAGTACTCGCGCGAGACGACCTGGGTGAGCACCTTGGCGCCGAGGCCCGCGATGTTGGGGAATTGATGCCCGCTATATGTGCGGGCCACTCCCTGGCGGCTGATCACGTAAAGCACTCGTGTGGGGACGCGATGTCCATTACCCAGAGGATAGAAGCGGGTATCTTCGTGCAGAAGGCTGGGGAGGAGCCAGGCGCTGAGGTAGGTGCCGTCCGTCTTGTCCAACATTCCACGCCATAGGTACGCATAAAAACCGTCGGCACCCTTGCCCAGAACGGGGTGCGAATTGATGCCTTCGGCCGACAGCGAATTGATCCCGAGGAAGATGAAGGAGGAGTAGTCGAAGGATTGGCGGGTGGCGATCTTGAAGTTGTACTTCCAGCCGGGCGGATGGGGTTTGGAACCGGCGGATACGGAGCGAAAGTTTGGCATGAAGCCGAGGATGCGCTTGGGCTGCTGACGGTTAAGCGGAATGGGATTGCCATTGGCGTCAAGGTCGACTTCAGAGGGCGGTTGGGGATTCGGGTCGCTCTGTTTCACTGCTTTCGCTGCAGTTTCCTGCGGTTGAGCGAAGAAATCGTCCGCGGAAGAACTGAAGGTCGCGGAGGATTCCGAGGCCTGGCTTGCTGCGGCAGCGATCAACCGATAGGAAGGGGCGTCGGGGAGGTCCTGAGTTGGAACTGCCTTGGCGAACGCGCTCGTAGTAGCAACCAGCAATGCAATAGAGGGGAGCAGGCGCAGAGAACACGTCCAATCAAGGCTGAAGTAGGGACAACCAATAGGATAGACGCTTTTGGCGGTTCATACGTTGACGAGGACCAGTGAGCGAGCCACTTTCGACCGGCTCGGACTGGAAAGGGAGCTGAGCCTAGCGCCCGTGTTCTTCGAGAAACTTTTCGACTTCGAGAGCAGCCATGCAGCCTGTTCCAGCAGCCGTAATGGCCTGTCGGTAGCGACGGTCCTGAATGTCACCGCAGGCGAAGACGCCGGGGACAGGTTCGCCGTTGTGCGCAGGGAAGACATTGTTGTGGGTGAGGATATAGCCGTCCGGATCGAGATCAAGCTGGCCGTGGAACATCT
>JALYIG010000310.1 GCA_030775885.1 Acidobacteriota bacterium
CCGGCGCCTCCGACCCGATGGCGATCTCTGTGCTGCCCTTCGAGCGCCAGTTCCTGGACTTCGCCAGAGCATGCCAAACCGGCCGTCGTCCGCTCATGACGGCCGAAGATGGTTATCGCGCCATGCAACTCGTCAGCGGCATCTACGATTCCTGCCGCTCCAATCGTCCCATGGATATTCCCGCGGACTTCTAGACCACAAGCTATGGATGTAGGCGGCGAGCAATCAGAATGCTCGAATCACGCGGCAGCGAATTTCGGCTCCCGATCTTCATTAGCGCCTCAAAGTACGGGAACGGCGAATTCGCTCCCGCGTTCAACTGCGCCCGCAACTGGCCCATCACCTGCTCATCGGAGAGAAAGCTCAGCAACCCGCTCATCGCGGCTCCACCGGTGCCGGAGAGGATCAGAACATTGCCGGTGCCCCCCATGTTCGGAAGCAGCGCAACCACGGCGTAACCTTCGGCCACCTGTCCCGGCTGGGGCGCTCCATGGTACTTCTCCTGCTCCGCCGTGGTTGCCGTCGTATCCACCGGATAGTAATTGCCCCGATCGGCATCGTATCTCCAGTGCAGCGTCTGGCGGCTCTGGAACGGTTCCACCCAGGGATTCACGGCAAAGTTGCCCAGCAGCACCGCGTTATCCGCCTTCATCTCGCGGAAGGAGTACTCGCGGGCGAATCGAACCTTCGTATCGCTCTGCTCGGCGTGTGCCAGGTCCGTAAACTGCGCCAGCAACGCGACATCGCCGTAATTCGTCTGCCGCTTCAGCAGGAGCACTTTCGCCAGGTCGGGATCGATCTTAGCCGCCGTGTCCCGGTCGCTCGCCTTATTCAGGTAGCTGCGATCAAAGTACTCAGAGAGTTGCACCGGCTTGCCGGTCCGCTCCTCAAATAGCGCGAGCGACGCGTCGCCGAGTACCAGATCCGACTGGCGATTCGGTTGAAACACCTGCGACCAGAACTGCCGTACGGTCGGCGCCGACACTAACACCCGTGACCGCTGGAGTTGGCGGTTTTGCACGTACAACGCTACCGAAACCGCCGCAAAGACGACCGCCAAAGTGGTCGGCAACCAGATCCTCCAACCCCAACTCCACTGGTTGACCGGGGCCGACGATACTTCCGGCAAAACCGGTATTGCCCGCCGCTCCCGAAACACCGGCGCGTAGTTTCCCCTTGGGATTTCAATGACAATTGGTTCACCGCAGCCTTCGGTGGCAAAGTACTGCTCCACCCGCTTGCGTAGCATCGAGGCGTGCACTCGTACGGTGTTGTCAGCCGAGGTGTCGTAATCGGCCGGTCGCCCAAAAACCCGCCGCCCCACCTCCTGCTCGTGGATCTCGTCTACCTCCTGGTCCAGCACCCGGTCGCATACGTAGATGAACATGTCCCGAAGCCGAGCCGACTTGGAGAAATAGGCGCTCGAAGCAACCTGCTCGACCAACAGTTTCTTGCGCTCTTTCGCGTCGTTGAGATTCGTCTTGGCCACTTGAGAATGCAATCGTACTCCGCGCCGAAAACGACCGTCAACACAATCATTTAGGAGCAATTTACGTAAAGAGTACCACCACCTATCTCGTTGAAAACAAATATGACCGGACCGTCAAAAACGAAATCGTCACTTAACCGTAAATTCACTTGTCCTAAGCATTCATAACCCCGTAGGTTGTGCAGAATTCGATACCACGAGTCGGTGTGTTTCGAATCATCGGTCCCTCTGGTCGCCGGGTCCCTGGCATGATCCTGAAATAGGCGCAAAAGGAATGGAGATGATCCTTCGGGTGAGCTGGCTGCGCGGCGCAATGACTCCGGAGCAGACCGCCAAGACCGACACAGACATCGCATGCTGCGGCAGTAAATCTAAAGGAAGCGTTGCAAGGCCATAGGGCGAAAGCTGGTGGAAAACGAGAATTTTGAACGCAGTGAGGGAATTATTGATGAACCATCAAGCAGCAGCGGCAAAGCAACCGAGCGCCACTGGAATCAACCGTAGAAGCTTTCTCAAGGGCGCTGGCGCTTTGCCGCTCGCTGCCGCCGTCGCAGGTATGGGCCTGAGCAGCCAGCCTGCCGACGCCGAACTCACCCCGATTAAGCGCTCCGGCGACGGTTCGCTGATCAAGACCTCGGTCAACGCCTACTCCTTCACCAAGCTGCTCAACGCCAAGATGAAGCACGGCAGAGAAGGCATGGACCTCTATGACCTGGTCGACTTCTGCGCCAAGTACAACATCGACGCGTTCGACGCCACCGGCTATTTCTTCCCGAACTACCCGGACAAGATCCCCAGCGACAAGTACCTGAACGAACTCAAGCTGAAGGCCTACGAGTCGGGTGTCGCCATCAGCGGCTCCGGCGTGCGCAACCAATTCACCACCTCGGACAAGGCCATGCGCGACGCCAGCGTAGCCCACATCAAGCAATGGGTCGAAGTCACTTCGCAGCTCGGCGCGCCCGTACTCCGCGTCTTCGCTGACACCCAGATGCGCGCCAAGACCTGGCACGATGTTGCCGGGGCCGACACCAAGTGGGACGACGTCGCCAAGTGGATCGCCGACGACCTGAAGGAGTGCGCTGCGCATGGCGAGAAGCACGGCGTCGTGATCGGCGTCCAAAATCACGGCGACTTCCTGCGCACCGCCGAAGACCAGCTCAAGCTCATCTCCATGGTCGACTCGAAGTGGTGCGGCGCCATCGTCGACACCGGCTACTACCGTACTCCCGACCCCTACGTCGACATGGCCAAGGCCGCGCCGTATGCCGTCAACTGGCAGGTCAAGCAGAGCGCATTCGGCGTCGAAAGCGACATCCCGCTGGACATGATCCGGCTGTTCAAGATCATCCGCAAATCCGGCTACCGCGGCTATGTCCCGCTCGAAACGCTCTCTACACCAGGCAAGGATTACGACCCATTCAAGGTCGTCCCCCAGTACATCCAGATGATCCGGGACGCCATCGCCAAAACCGCATAAACAAAGAGGAAGAAATGGAACTTCAAGTATCACGCCGGAAGCTGCTTGGCTCGCTCGGCGCGCTGGCGATCATGTCCGGCGTGCCCGCACTGAAGCGTGCACACTCGCAGTCCCCGGCCCCCAAAGTCAAATCGCCCTTTAAGCTTTCGGTCATCAACGACGAGGTCTCGCAGGACTTCGAGCGCTCCTGCCAGGTCATCTCGCAGGACTTCGGCATCAGCTACATCGAGCTCCGCGGAATGTGGGGCAAGAACATCCTCAAGCTCAATGCGGCCGAGACCACCGAAGCGCAGCGCCTGCTGAAGAAATATGAGTTGAAGGTCACCGACATCGCCAGCCCATTTTTCAAAGTAGACCTCCCCGGCGCGCCGCTTTCCAAGAAGTTCGCCGCGCGTCGCGATCAGTTCCTGGCCGACTTCACCTACCAGCAACAGGATGATGTGCTCGCCATGTGCATCGATAAAGCCAAGGTCTTCGGCACCGACCGCGTGCGCATCTTCGACTTCTGGAGGCTCGACGACCAGGCCCCGTATCGCGCTGCCATCGACAAGAAACTCCACACCGCCGCCGTCAAAGCGAAGAAGAACGGCATCACGCTGATGGTGGAAAATGAGTTTGCCTGCAACACGGCCACCGGGGCGGAAGCCGCACGCCTGATGGCCGCCGTCCCCGGTCCGCTGATGATGCTCTGGGACGCCGCCAACGCCGCGATGGACGGCGAGCAGGCCTTCCCCGACGGATACAATCTGCTTCCCAAAAACCGGATCGCGCATTGCCACTGCAAGGACGTGGTCAAGAATCCGACCGGCAGTGCGGCCGATTGGGCGCCCGTCGGCGCCGGCAGCATCGACTGGGCCGGCCAGTTCCGCGCGCTCAAGGCCACCGGCTATTCCGGCTCCATCAGTTTGGAGACGCACTGGCGCGGCGCAGGCACTCCGGAAGCCTCCACACGCGTGAGTTGGGCCGGGGAGAAAGCCGCACTGCTCGCTGGCGGCGCGTTGACGGCCTAGCAGTCGAAACCACCTTGTTCCAGAAACGGAAGAACCCGATGGCAGTCCTTGAAAAAGAAGTAGCCAAGCCCGCCGCAATCGCGACCAAGTACCGCTGGACCATTTGTGGCCTGCTGCTCGCGATCACCACGCTGAACTACATGGATCGTCAGGTCCTAGCGCTTCTGCTCCCCGTCCTGCAGGACCCCGTCAAAGGCATCGGCCTCACGCAAGTGCAGTACGGTGTGATCGTCAGCATCTTTTCCTGCGCCTACGCCGTTGGGCTTCTGCTCGCCGGCAACGTCATCGACCGCATCGGCACCAAGCGCGGCTATGCGCTCGCGGCAAGCATCTGGACCGTCGCCGCGATGAGCCACTTCCTGGTGACGGTACCGGCTATCACCTCCAACCTTTCGTCTGCCGCACAGTACCTCTCCCGCCTGCTGATCCACGTGCCCCTGCTTGGCAACGCGGCGTGGGTCAGGGACATCGCCACCGTCTCCGGCGCTGTCATCGGATTCGGCATGGTGCGCTTTCTGCTCGGACTTGGCGAAGCGGGCAACTTCCCCGCCGCCGTCAAAACCACTGCCGAGTGGTTCCCCAAGAGGGAGCGCTCTTTCGCCACCGGCATCTTCAACTCCGGCACCAATATCGGCCCCACCGTCATGCCCTTCATCGTGGGCTTCGTGGTGGTGCGCTTCGGCTGGCGCTATGCCTTTCTCATCACCGGGCTATTCTCCCTGATTTGGCTGGTCATCTGGTTGAAGGTCTACACCACGCCGCATGCAAATACCCACGTCTCGCGCGCCGAACTCGACTTCATTAACAGCGATCCCGTCGAACCGTCGTCAAAGATCGTGTGGTCGCACCTCATCCCGCATCGCCAGACCTGGGCTTTTCTCTGCGGCAAGCTCCTAACCGATCCCATTTGGTGGTTCTATCTCTTCTGGCTGCCCGGCTATCTTTTCAATCGCTACGGACTCAGCATCACCCGGATGGGACTGCCGCTGCTTATCATCTACAACGTCTGCACCATTGGAAGTGTCTTCGGCGGCTGGCTGCCCACAAAATTCATCAGCATGGGCTGGAGCCAGAACCGCGCACGCAAGACCGCAATGCTGATCTACGCCTGCGGCATTGCGCCCATCATGTTCATCGGCCATGCGCCGAACATTTGGGTCGCCATTGCCATGATCAGCGTCGCAACCGCGCTCCACCAGGCGTGGTCCTGCAACCTGTTCACGCTTCCGTCCGACATGTTCCCGCGCCGCGCCGTCGCCTCCGTCGTAGGAATTGGCGCATTCGGCGGCGCCATGGGCATGATGTTCTTCGGCACCTTCGTGGGCTTCATCCTCAAGCTGACCCACAACAACTACGCACCCATCTTCGCTACGGCGGGCTCCGCGTATCTCATCGCCATCCTCGTCATCCACCTGCTCGCACCCAAACTCGCTCCAGCGACAATCGATTAGCCGGTCTCTGCACTTCCGGAGCGAACTTTACGTTAAGAGTAGCCATAATAAGTGATTGAATTACAAACGGTTCCACGTCGTTAGCGAGCTGGAGGAACCACAACCGTAAATTAACTTGCGAGTCCACGATCGCGACCGTTCTAGTGGCTTCAGAACGGATACAAGGCACGTGGCGGGCGGTTTGCGTTCGCGCGACCACGATTCACCGCGGCCATTCTCTGCTTCAAGCGAACGAGCAACGACTTCCAACACCGAAAGGGACCGCAATGCGTTTTAGCTCCCTCCGCACCATCCGTACCTGCGCCTTCACTGCCGGCGTCGTCCTTCTGTCCGTCGCGCAACTCAGCGCCCAGAGTGGAGCCCCAGCAGCTCCATCGCGCCCGAAGATCACGGGTATCTCTCACGTCGGCTACTTCGTTTCTGACCTCCCAAAGGCGGTCGCCTTCTGGCACGACTTCCTCGGCTACGACGAGGCCTACGACCTCAAGAAAGTTGGCAGCGACACCGACGTCCGCATTGCCTTCATCAAAATTAACGACCATCAGCACATCGAGCTCTTCAACGAGCCGCCCACCGCACCGCCCAACATGATGAGCCACCTCTGCTTCACAGTCGACAACGTCGAGCAGATGCGCGCCTACCTCCGTTCCAAGGGATTCAACGTCAAGGATGGTAGCGGCAAGACCCGCACCGGCGACTACGCCTTCGAGATCAAGGACCCCGACGGCATGCTGGTCGAGTTCGTCCAGAGCCTGCCCACCGGCCTCGAGATGCAGGCGGCTGGCAAGTTCCTGCCGTCCACCCGCATCTCCGACCGCATTTACCACCTCGGCTTCCTCGTCGGTAACAGCGAAAAGTCCATCGCCTTCTACCACGACGTGCTCGGCTTCACCGAAACGTGGCGGGGCGGCGCAAACCCGGCCGAGCTGAGCTGGATCAACATGAAAGTCCCCGACGGCGACGATTACGTCGAGTTCATGCTCTACCGCAATAAGCCCAGCAAGTTTGGCACCAAGAACCACATCTCGCTGGTCGTGCCCGACATCAACAAAGCGGTCGCCGAACTCAAGTCGCGCCCCTACTTCAAAACCTACGGCAAGGACCTCACCATTGCCACCGGCGTCAACCAGAAGCATCAGGTCAATATGTACGATCCCGATGAAACCCGCGTCGAGATCATGGAGCCCTTCACCGTGACCGGCAAGCCGACGCCGTCTTCCACCGCACCGCCGCCGGCACCAGCCCACGAGTAGCTTCACCAGCCACCACCTTTGCAGAGCACCACGGAGATCCCTCGCATGAATCCGCATTGTTCTCGTCGAACCTTTGTCGCAGGCCTGAGCGCAGTCGCCGCAGCCTCCGCGCTTCCTGCCTTCGCCATGCCCAAAGGCAGCGACCTCCGCTTCGGCTACACAGCGATGACCTGGGGCAGCGCCGAGCGTCAGGCCATGGAGGACATCTCCGCGCTCGGCTTCCCCGGCATCCAGTTCCGCATCGACGCCGTCAGCGAGTTCAAGCCCGCCGAGCTCAAGGACCTGCTCGCCCAGCACAAGCTCACCTTCGTCGCTCTCTCCAGCGGCGAAGTCTCGCTGGATGCGCCCGCGGCCGCTGAAATCGCGAAGCACGCCGCCAACGCGCAGTTCGTCAAAGCCAGCGGCGGCCTCTACCTCCAGGTGCTCGACCAGCTCAAGGCCTACCCGCGAACGGTCACGCCGGACGAGTGCAAACAGCTCGGCAAGCTGCTCACCGAGATCGGCAAGCGCACCGCCGACCTAGGGATCCCGCTCGGCTACCACAACCACATGAACACCATCGGCGAGCATCCCGCCAACCTCGATATCATTCTCGAAAACGCCGACCCGCAATGCGTCAAACTCGAACTCGACACTGCCCACTCCGTCGCCGGCGGTGGCGACCCCGCCAAACAGATCGCACAGTATCACGACCGCCTGCTCTTCCTGCACGTTAAGGACGTCGTCGACCAGCCCATGACTCCCAAAATGAAGTACCCGTTCCAGTGGGTCGAACTGGGCCGCGGCAAAGTCGATCTGCCCGCCGTCTTTGCCGCTCTGGGCAAGGTCCGCTTCAAGGGCTGGGCGGTCGTCGAACTCGACAAAGTTCCCGACCCCGCACGCAAGCCCAAAGACTGCGCGCTCATCAGCCGCGACTACCTGACTCAGACAATCGGCGCAAAGATCTAGCCGTGGTCCGCCAAGAGGAAACAAGTATGATCAACCGACGCACCTTCATCAACGGAATTGCCATCTCAGCGGCGGGCGCCGCCGTCGCCACCACCGCAAGGAGCTACGCCCAGATTCTCGGTGCCAACGAGCGCGTCAACTTCGCCGTCGTGGGCCTCAACGGACGTGGACGCGCGCATCTCGCCGCGCTCGCGAACAACAAAGACACCGCGCGCCTCGCCTACTGTTGCGACGTCGATTCGAAGGTGCTCGCCAAATATTCCGCCGAAGCGCAGAAAACGCTCGGCTACCAGCCCACGGCCGTCGGCGACTTCCGCAAAGCGCTCGACGCCAAAGATGTCGACGTCATCACGATCGCCTGCCCCGACCACTGGCATGCCCCCATGGCCGTTCTGGGCCTCAAAGCGGGTAAACACGTCTACGTCGAGAAGCCCTCCAGCCACAATCCCCGCGAGGGCGAACTCCTGGTCGCCGCGCAGCAGAAGTACGGCAAGCTGGTGCAGGTCGGCGATCAGCAGCGCTCCTCGCTCCACACCATCAAGATGGTCCAGCAGATCCACGACGGGCTGATCGGACGCGCCTACTTCGCGAAGACCTGGTACTCGCACCCTCGACCGCCAATAGGTGTCGGCAAGGTTGTCGCCGCACCCGAGTGGCTCAACTGGGATCTATGGCAGGGGCCGGCCCCGCGCAGCGAATATCAGGACAACCTCCATCCGTACAACTGGCATTGGTTCTTCCGTTACGGCACCGGCGAAGCTCTCAACAACGGCACGCACGAGGTGGACATAGCCCGTTGGGCGCTCGATGCCGGATATCCCGACCGTATTACCGCATCCGGAGGCCGCTACCAGTCCAAGGACGACTGGCAGTTCTCCGACACCATGGTCACGAACTTTGATTACTCCGACAAGCTGATCACCTGGGAGGGCATGAGCTGCAACGGCATGCAGTACTACGGTCGCGAGCGTGGCATCCTCGTTCACGGCACCACCGGTTCCGTGCTCATTGACCGCGGCGGCTACGAGGTTTACGACCTGAATGGCAAAATGACCGACTCGTTCAAGTCTCCCGACAAGAGCTCCACGCACGATTCGGTGAGCCGCGACGCCATGACCGACGCACACTTCGCCAACTTCATCGCCGGCATCAGGACCGGCGAAACGCTGCACTCGCCCATCTCCGTCGCGAACACCAGCGTCACCATGCTGCAACTCTCGAACATCGCCTGGAGGGTCAGCCGCGAACTGAAGCTCGACCCCAGGACCGGCCACGTCCTCAACGATCCTGAAGCTACGAAAATGTGGAGCCGCACCTATGAGAAGGGCTGGGAGGTCACGGTCTAGCCCATAAAACGCAATCCTGCGTCGGCACCAATGCCGCGCGGCGGCGCACGGAAAAGAGCAAAAACTCGCGCCTTAACGTTAAGAATCGTAGGACGCAAGTTTCTGATTTTACTGGGACACAACACACAATCCGCATTTATCTGTGAATTCACTTGCCGGAGTGCCCCACGCACGCGGTATATGTTCCCCAACACCACAAACTTATCAAGCGCGCCCTCGGATCGCGCCGCAACCGGAAAGAAAAGGGAGAGTTCCAAATGCAATGCAAATCTTTGAGTTTGGCCGCATGTACCTGCCGAGTTGAAGCCGGCCGCATCACCCGGAGGATCTCGCGCCAGAGCGTGTGGCTGGCCCTCGCCATTTCGTTTGCGGCCTCGCTGATTGCGCCCTCCGGCGTGTCCTACGGTCAGGCCGCCCAGCCCCACATCATCGGTATGGCCCACATGGCCTACTATGTCAGCGATCTCAAGAAGGCGCGCGAGTACTACGAAGGCTTTCTCGGCTTCCAGGAGGCATTCGCCCTCAAGAATGCCGACGGCACTGACCACGCCGTCTACGTCAAGATCAACGACCACCAATACATCGAGCTCTACAATGAGCCGGCCAAGGACTACGGCTACATCCACGACGCCGGTTTCGAGACCAACGACGCCAAGGGCATGCGCGACCACCTCGCCTCCATCGGTGTCAAGGTCCCGGAAAAGGTGGTTAAGGACGAAGCCGGCAACCTCAGCTTCGAGATCACCGAACCCTCCGGCTTTACTCTCCAGATCGTCCAGTACCTGCCCGGCAGCATGACCGACAAGGCGAAGGGTAAGTTCATGCCCGCTGCGCGCATTGCCGATCACATCGACCACATTGGGCTGCTCATCAAGGACAAGGACGAGAGCTGGAAGTTCTACAGCGAGGCATTTGGCTTCATCAAGGAAGGCGACGGCACGAAGATGATCGTCCCCGGCGGCAAAGATCGCTTTGAACTTGGCTGGGAGAAGAAGCAGCCGCCCGCCGAGGCCCGCTTCCACGTCAAGGACCATATCTGCCTCTCGGTTCCGGACGCGCCGAAGATGACCGCGATGCTGAAGGCCAAGCCGCAAGTCGCGGAGTTTCCTGACGCCATCGCCGACATTCATCAGCTCGGCAACGGCAAAAACGTCGTTGAAATTTACGACCTCGACCACAACCGCGTCGAGACCATGGAGCCGCCCAAAACCGG
Source organism: Acidobacteriota bacterium (assembly GCA_030775885.1). Lineage (GTDB taxonomy): Bacteria > Acidobacteriota > Terriglobia > Terriglobales > Acidobacteriaceae > Edaphobacter. The sequence continues at coordinate 10,191 of JALYIG010000310.1, forward strand.
CGAGTAAGAATCGCCGACCAGAGGCCACAAGTTCGGGGATTATCGCAGAGCAAGCGCGGGATGGACGTACGATGTACCCTCCCGCATCCCCGATACACGCTTGAAAGTGCCCGGCAGCAGCCGGCGCGCGCACCACCCTGCCCCGGCGATCAGAGACGTACGCCACTGGATTCAAGAGGAGTCTCGATATGCGCAGAACCAACGTCTTGAAGTCGTACACAAACATCGTCTTTGCTTGGATCGCAATCGGCGCCGCTGGCTTCGCTTGTGCTCAGGCGCCCACCGCCACCCTGGTTGGCAAGGTGGTCGACTCCACCAGCGCCGTGGTTGTCGGAGCTTCCGTCGAAGTTCGCGACATCGCCACCAACCAGACCCGCGTCACCCAGTCCGGACCCGCGGGCGACTACACCTTGTCCAACCTCCCCATCGGCCTCTTCGACGTTACGATCTCCAAGGCCGGCTTCGCGGAGTTGAAGAGGACCGGTCTGGAACTCTCTGCCGATCAAACCGCTCGCCTCGATGCCACACTCGAGATCGGGTCCGCCGTCGAGACCGTCGCCGTGACCGCGGACGTAGGCTTGCTGAATACCGAGACATCCACTCGCGGTGACGTCATTACCCCCGTCGAAATCGCCCAGATCCCACTCAACGGCCGCGACTTCAATGACCTCGCTTACACCGTCGCCGGGGTGCAGCCCGCTGAGAATGGAGCCAAGGGCGCCCCCTACGTCGCCAATGGTTCGCGCGCCGACTCCAGCGGCGTCTACATCGACGGCATCAACGACGAGAACCCTCGCGACGCAGGCTCGCAGATCAGCCCGCCGCTCGACTCCCTCCAGGAGTTCAAGATCGAGACATCCAACTACACCGCACAATATGGACGACTCTCCGGCAGCGTCGTCAACCTGGTCACGAAGAGCGGAGGCAACACCTTCCACGGCGCGTTGTTCGACTACATCCGCAACGACCTCTTCGATGCCCCAAGCTTCAACTTCACTACTGTCCCCTTGACCAAAACCAAGCTGCGCAAGAACCAGTTCGGCGGCGATTTCTCCGGTCCGGTCCGCCTGCCTCACGTCTACGACGGCCACGACCGTACCTTCTTCCAACTCAGCCTCGAGACCCTGCTCTCCGTTACCGGCACCAACTCCCTCAGCACCGTTCCGACTTTGCTCGAGCGCGCCGGGGACTTTAGTCAGTCCGGCCCCGGACTCACCCCCTACTACTTCCATAATCCCGCCGTCGCAAATCCCTCGGGCACCAAGGTCAACTGCGGTCCAACCGGTGGCGCCGGATGCCTCTACGCTGCGCCTTACTACAAGATCCCCGCCATCGATCCAGTTGCTCAGAAGCTACTCGCCTTTTACCCTCTGCCCAACATCACCGGAGCGGCCCAGGGGACCAGCAACTACGTCTTCAATTCCGACAAGGTCAGCAACTTCAACAATGGCCTGATCAAGATCGATCAAAAGCTCGGCGACAAGGATCACGTTGCAGGCCTGTTCCTCCGACGCTGGTCCAAGTCGACCAATCCTACCTCCGGCTCCGCCCTTGGCCTTTTCGGTTCCAACACCACCGCCCATCAGAGCCTCATCTCCATCTCCGAAACCCATATTTTCACTCCGCACATCGTCAACGCCCTTAACCTTGGCCGCACACGGACGGTCTCCAAAGAGGCTGCGAACGATGGCGGCACCAACTACGCGCAGCAACTCGGCATCCAGGGGACGGCTACTTTGCCCTCCGTCCTCGCGTTCCCGGTATTCAAGCCCACTGGCTATGCGACCCTTGGCGACAACTCATCCAATCCCATCAGCTATGTCGTCAACGATTACGACGGAAGCGATCTCGTGACGTGGAACCACGGCAGGCACAACATCAAGTTCGGCGTCGACATCCTCCACGTCCAGCTCTTCCAGCCAACCAACACCAGCAAGAACGGCCAGTTCACCTATGCCGGCAAGCTGACCAACGTGAACGGCGCTCCCAGCGACGGGCTCGCCGACCTGCTCGCGGGCCTTCCCACCACCAGCATCCTGATGACTGGCGGCGCAACCAACCACCTGGTCCAGAGCAACTATGCCGGCTTCGCGCAGGACGACTTCGAAGCAACGCCGCGCCTCACTCTCAACATCGGCCTGCGGTACGAATTGCAAACCCTGCCCTCGGAGTTGAACGGGCAGCTCTCCAATTTCGTGCCCTCCCTCGGCCAGATCGTTTACAGCAATGCTTCGACCGACCCCAACATTGCTGCGCAGCTAGCCCAGTCAGGCCTCACTAACTACTACGTTTCAGCCGCCGCGTCTGGATATCCCAATGGGCTCATCCACGTCAACCCGCTGCGCTTCTCTCCGCGCATTGGTTTCGCCGCCCGACCCTTCGGCAACGACCGAACCGTCATTCGTGGTGGCTACGGTATCTTCTACACCGGCATCCGCCTCACGGTCATCCGCACCAACCTGGCTGGCCAGTATCCTTTCTCAGCCACCACGACATACACCGCTGTCCCGCCCTCCACAACGGCAGCAGGTTCGGCATTCATCTCTCCCACCAACCCCTTCCCTGCCTCGGGAGGATCGCTGGGCGGCATCCTCACTCCTAACGGCTACGACCCCAACGCAAAGTCCGGGAACCTGCAGAGCTACAACCTTACCGTGGAGCATGATCTCGGCAAGGGCATCGCTCTCGAAATCGCCTATGCCGGTTCCAAGGGAACTCACCTGCCCCAGGAGTTCGACTACAACCAGGAGCGTACCGCCGGTGTAACCGCCTCGCGCCCGTTCCCACAGTTCTCCACCATCACGGAGGAGTACTTCAACGGCATCTCCCACTACGACTCGCTCCAGGCGACTGTGCGCAAGCGTTTTTCGCGCGGACTCTTCTTC
>JALYIG010000311.1 GCA_030775885.1 Acidobacteriota bacterium
GTGTACGCACGTATTCTGTTTGACCGAAAGGAATACGACAAGGCGGCGCCAATTGTAGGGCAGTTGGTCAAAGCCGACGCCGGCAACGCGAAGGTACAGATGCTCAATGCGATGTTGCTGGCCGATACGGGCAAGCCGGATGAAGCGCTTGCCCTTATGAAGAAGTCGGGCAAAGACAATCCAGATAGCATACAGATCCAGTTGCTGCTGGCCAGGACCGCGCTCCAGAAAAACGATATACAAACTGCGGAGACTGCGTGGCATCAGGTGGAAAAGCTGAATCCAGGAAACATTGAGGCCTCGAACGGACTGGCGCAGATCGCGATATCCCGCAACGACGCAGGCACCCTGATCGACATCGCCCAAAAGACCATTCAGGCACAGCCGAACTATCTCGCACCTTATGTGTGGCGCGGCATGGGAGAGGTTAGCCGCAAGGAGTACGACGTAGCTGAAGCGGACTATCAGAAGGCGATCAAAGCCAGCCCGCAAACCAGCATTGCATATCTCGAGTTGGCGCAGCTTCGAATTCTCCAGGGACGTGTTCCGGAGGCGAAGACTTTGTTGCAAACCGCATTGGACAAAGACGCCAACTCCGGGCGCGCTCTGGGAGTGTTGGTGGCCTACGACATGATGGCCAAACAGCCCGACAAGGCAGTGGCCCGTATCCAGGCTCAGATTGCAAAGTCGCCCAACAATAGCAACTTTTACGTTCAACTTGCCAACATTCAATTGCGGACAAAAGATTCCAAAGGCGCGTTGGACAGCGCGCAGAAGGCCATGCAGTTGGCTCCCAAGAGCGAAGATGCACTCGCGATCTACAGCCAGGCGCTGGTGGCCATGGGAAATGTCGACGCGGCAGTCTCGACCTGGCAGAACTGGCTCAATACCCATCCCAAAGATACCTCCGCAACAAACGTGCTGGGTTCACTTGAAGAGGCAAAGGGCGACCAACAGAAGGCCATGGAGATGTATAAAAAGACACTGACGCTGGATTCGACTGACGCCGTGGCATCCAACAATCTTGCGTATCTGATGGTAGAGAATGGCCAGAACGTTGACGTTGCGCTTTCGCTGGCTCAGGCTGCCCGGCGTGGCAAGCCGGACTCTCCGCAGACGGCAGATACGCTGGCTTGGGTCTATTACTACAAGGGAAATTACCTCTCGGCCAGAGACCTCTTGGAACTGGCGCTCAAGGACAATCCGAATAATGACTCCATTCATTTTCATCTGGGCATGACCTACGCCAAGCTGGACCGCAAAGCGGATGCGGCAACAGAATTGAAGAAGGCAGCGGCACTGGATCCGGCAAGCAAAGTTGCACACGACGCGAATGATGAGTTGGCAAAGCTGAAGTAGTCGCTGCCAGTCTTCAACGTGGTGCAGGTGACCCGGAGACCTTGCCCGACGAGGTTCGCAAGAATCGTATGAACGCTCTGGTTTTGTCGGAATACAGGCGCTTCACTCTCGAAGACGTGCAGATGCCGGAGTGCAGAGTCACCGAAGTACTGGTTCAGGTGGCGGCGTGCGGCATCTGCGGCAGCGACGTTCATGGCTACGATGGCTCCTCTGGGCGGCGCATCCCGCCGATCGTGATGGGGCATGAGGCGGCGGGCCTTGTCGTCGCCGTTGGTTCAGAAGTTCGTTCCGTCGCGGTAGGCGATCGCGTCACCTTCGACTCGACAGTGTACTGCGCGAAGTGTGAATACTGCCTGCGGGGCGACGTTAACCTGTGCGAGGATCGCCAAGTGGTTGGCGTCTCCTGTGTGGAGTACCGGCGGGCGGGGGCCTTCGCCGAATACATCGCCGTTCCTGAATACATCGTGTATCGCTTGCCCAATTCCCTTTCATTCGCCGATGCGGCGATGCTGGAGGCGGTGTCGGTTGCGTTGCACGCGGTGCGGCTTTCAGAGATCAAAGGCGGCGAGACCGCGTTGGTGATCGGCGCGGGCATGATCGGCCTGCTGGTGGTGCAGGCGGCTCGGAATGCAGGTTGCAAGCGCGTTCTGGTTGCCGACGTAGATGCAACGCGGCTGCAGATGGCGGCAACGCTTGGTGCGGACGAGACGCTCCATGCATCGGAGGCGGACTTGACCTGCGAGATCCTTCGCTTGACTGGCGGACGTGGAGTCGATGTGGTGCTTGAGGCGGTTGGTCGCGGAGAAACTGTTGCGACGGCCATCGACTGCGTGCGCAAGGGAGGAACGGTGACGCTGGTCGGCAATATTGCGTCGCAGGTTTCGATTCCACTGCAGAAGGTTGTGACTCGGCAGATTCGGCTGCAGGGTTCGTGCGCGTCCGCGGGGGAATATCCTGAGGCGATGGAACTGGTTTCGAGCGGCAAAATCCAGGTTGCCCCGCTGATCTCGGCGGTTGCGCCTCTGAGCGATGGGCCTGAGTGGTTCGAACGGCTTTACGCGCGCGAGCCCAACCTGATGAAAGTGATTCTCGATCCAAGGAAACTGGGCAACGGCGCATGAGCGAACGCTTGTTCGACCTTACCGGCCAGATTGCGATTGTCACCGGGGCAAGCCGCGGGCTCGGGCAAGTTTTCGGTCGAGCGCTGGCGCGGGCCGGTGCGGACCTGATCGTCACCAGCCGCAAGCGGGACGACCTGGCTCCATTCGTTGAGGAGATCACGGGGATGGGCCGGAGGGCGGTCGCGCTTGAACTTGACGTGCGCGACCACGGCAGCATCGAGCGGATGGCCGCGGATGCCCAGGCGGCGTTCGGGCAGGTCCACATCCTGGTGAACAACGCGGGGTGCAACGTGCGCAAGCCGGCGCTCGACGTGACCTGGGACGATTGGAACCTGGTGTTGGACACCAATTTGCGCGGCAGCTTTTTTGTGGCGCAGGCGATTGCGCGGGGCATGGTGCCGCATGGATACGGGCGCATCATCAACATCGGATCGGTGACCAGCGTGTTCGGATACGCGGGGCTGGCTCCGTATGGGGCGAGCCGGGGCGGCATTCGGCAACTGACTATGAGCCTGGCCGACGATTGGGGACGGCACGGCATCACAGTGAACTGCCTTGCGCCGGGATGGTTTCGCACGGCACAGAACGATGAGTTGTACCAGAACCGGAAGTGGCTCGACTACCTGGTCGATCGCATTCCGGTAAAGCGGCCGGGCGAGCCGCGCGACCTGGAAGCGCCGGTGGTGTTTCTGGCGTCGGAGGCGAGCCGCTACGTGACGGGGCAGACACTGCTGGTGGATGGAGGCATCTCGACGGGCGCGACTTGCGCGTCGGTGGATATGCCTGCAAGTGGCGACTGAGGGGCCCCACCCATGGGGTATTCCCGCGATAAATAGTCCGGTTTGATAGACATAGTGGGTGGATGCTGTTCCAAATATAAGAAAAGACACCCACTAAATGTTCGAAGCAGGCGACTTCGGGGCAGGCACAAGAGTGGCTGGGACGGGTTTCGCGCCACTGGACCATGGTTTTCGTTGTTTCTCCTTTCCGAAAAGGAATGCGAGTTCAGACGGTCGAAGCAACACTTGCCTGCAAGTCTTACTTTCAGGAGTCTGGAAGCCCAACGTCTTCTTGGACTTTGATTCAAGCGACTGCTTCCCTTCGCTTATAAACGCCAATCTTTCAACAGAAGAAGTTTTACTAGACGGTGTTACATCGACCCGTTGAATTCACCCCGTTTTCTCGGACAAGTGGTTCAGCGGCCGCCTGAGTCTTGTCCTGAACCGTGCGTCCGGCGAGGCTCGCCTGTGCGACGCTCTTGCCACTCTGCGAGATCGGCTTGGGCCACCTTGGCGGTGATATCGTACCCCTCATGCTGTGCGAGTGGTCAATCGACTTCGTCGGCCAACATGCGCGATTCCCCCACCCATTGACTGTTAGAACGGTGGCTTTGAAAGCGGAGACTGGGTCACGGGTGGCATGGCTACCTCTTGTAGTCGTTTGGGAAAGCCTGCAGCGTTGCACAGATGTGATCTGAGGTCTGGTCAATTCTGCTCGTGTTCGACGGATGGACCTTTTGGCTGACCTGCTCTATGAAATTGCAGTGCGCTGCACTCACCCAGGGCGGTTGTAATCTCACTATTTGATGATGTCGAACTCTCCCCAGCTGAAATGCGTTGCACGCACAATGGCAATGAGAACTCGGTCCTGCATATTGCTGCTGAATATTACCGAGTCCATGGTTCTTTTCTAAACTCCACGTTTAGCCCACTTCCCCAGACTGCTCGACCGAACCGGATTGTCCGGTAATAGCCCTCTGCGCTTCCGCGTCCCTTCGAGCCGTCCTCATCGTTCACAACCATGAACAGCACCAACGTATGGACCGCTCCCCAGCGGCATAGCGAGGGATGTAATGCACACATGCAGGCTTGGCGTCATTGGGGTCAAATCGGCACTCCTCTTCGTATCTGTAAACGGATGCGGCAAGCAGAGAGTCGCCGTCGCAGCGCCGGCTGTAGCAGCAACTTCCCCCACGAATGGGGCGGTTGGCCTGCCTATCAGCCAGGTCGTCGCGGCTACGTTCAACAAGCCACTGAATCCAGCCACGGTCAGCGCGGTAACATTCACTCTGTCGGTCCCAGGTGGAGCCGCTGTCGCCGGCACCGTGTCCTATGACCCCAGCACATCGACCGCGACGCTGAAGCCCATCGCAAGCCTGGCTTACAACGCTCTCTACACCGCGACAGTCACCTCAGGAATTATGGACTCGCTCGGCGACCAATCGGCCGGCAATTATGTGTGGAGCTTTACCACGGCCATCCAGCCCACTGTGCTCTCCAGCGTGCCGGCGGACGGAGCCGCTAATGTGCCGATCAATCAGGTACTGAGCGCCACGTTCAGCAGTGCAAGGAACGCTGCGACGATCACGTCCTCAACCTTCACACTCTCTGCGGGCGGCACTGCTGTGACCGGAGCGGTAACGTATACGCCGACGGGCTCTATCTCTACCTTTACACCGGCAGCGAGTCTGGCCTACAACACCGTTTACACGGCGACGATCACAACCGGGGTTACCGATTCTGCGAACGCAGTCTGGGTATTCCAGATGGCTCAAACACTGACTGTGGGCTCGCCAACGGTTGGCGGAGTTCATGCCACTGCGATAACCGTTGCTGGTTGTGCCGGAGCGTCGTGCACAGTATTGCCGGTGCAGAATGCGCTTGCGATGACTGCGGGCGGAGGTATCGATATCCCGCTGACGCAGCATATCTCCCTGCGGGCTGTTCAAGCGGAGTACATGATGACGCGGTTCGCTAGCGTCCCAGCTCGAGGGAGTTCCAATCAGAATGATCTGCGACTCTGGTCCGGACTGTTGTTTCGTTTCGGCGGCGGGATGGAGACGCTCCCCTTGGGACTCGCATGTATCGCGCAGCCAACCACCGTGTTTCCTGGCGACGTTGTGATGGTGAGCTCGACGGCGACCAACCTGAGAGAGAAGCGCCCCGCGACCTATTCGTGGACCACCAACGGTGGCGTAGTCAGTGGCACAGGTGCAGGCGTGCAGATCAACACCGTAGGAGTCACACCCGGTACCTACGCTGTGTCCGGCGAGGTCATGCAGGGCGATCGTCCGGGACAGCAGGCGAATTGCACTGCAAGCTTTACGGTTCATGCGCAGGAGCCTCCGACGATCTCCTGCTCTGCCAGCCCAGAGAGTTTGACGGCCGGTGAAAGTTCAACTATCACAGCACATGCCGTGAGCCCGCAGAACCGCCCACTCACATACTCCTTCTCGACTACATTGGGTACGGTTGCCGGTAACAATACCGCCGCATCCCTCAGCACGCCAGGGGTCGCTCCCGGTCCCATTACCGTCACTTGCAACGTAGTCGATGATCTGGGCAAATCTGCTTCAGCGAACTCCACTGTAACCGTCGTCGCGCCTGTGGCGGCAGCGCCTGAGACCGTAGCCGCAGCACCGCAGATTAGCAACTTATGCGCTGTCTCCTTCGAACGAGACCGCAAGCGTCCAGTGCGCGTCGATAACGAAGGAAAAGCATGTCTGGATGACATCGCACTGCAATTGCAGCACGATCCCGCGGGAAAGCTCGTAATTGTGGGTAGTTCCTCAGCGGATGAGAAAGCCAGCGCCGCATCGGAGCGCACGCTAAATTCACGCCGATATCTGGTGGCGGACAAGGGAATCGACGCCCATCGCATCGAACTGCGCACGCACAAGGGTAGTGGCCGGACTGCTACGAATGTCCTTGTACCCTTGGGCGCCGTGTATCCCAGTGACGATTCAGTTATTGTCGATTCAACGACCGCTCGCTAGAGAGCCCTAGCGAGAATCGCCGCTCAGTGGAGTGCCTCAACTTCGATTCAAGGTAGCGCAGTCATAACCCATTCCCTGCAGCATTCAGACGTCTATGGCGCGGAGCGACAATTGCCGGCGTCTGTATGGTCCGCCGCAGGAATGGCGGCGGAGCCCGGGAAGTGCCGAACGGTGGAGCCGGAATTAAGAGCAACTTGAGCGGCGGCTGGTGGAACGAAGCGGAGTCAGTCGTATCAGTCCAGATTTTGGGTCGTAGCCCAGCCATCCCTACCGGAATCGGGGTAGCTCACTCAGTGTCACTCAGCACCACACGGGCAGCGGCAAGTATGCTCCAAACCCGTTTCGAGACCAGCGTTCCGTGTCACTTCTTGTCGCTCGGTCCCCTTCGCTTACGGTAGGAGGGCTGAATTCGCAACGAGGAGGTCAGCGGTTCGATCTCAGCTCCACCAATCAATCGGCCATCCCCGCATTACAACCACTCCTTCACCTACTCGCTGAATGGAACACCGAAATTCAGCAGAGCCGTCTTCGGCGGGCGATGAACACCCCCGATGACTGTGGGCTGGTTCCCCATCGCCTCCCACAGACCCAGCGCTACAGAATTCATATAGAGCAGGCGTACCTGATCGCGGCTCTCGCCCCGTTGTGCATAAACGCTGAGCGTCGTTAGTAACTTCAGCTGGTCCGACAGGATCAGATACGGCCCCATGCTGATCGCGGGAGCGTTTTGCGTATCCTGCACTTCGTCCGCACTCTGAGCGATGATGCTGTAGTTCAATCCGGCCTCCACACGATCCAACGCTGGCTCCATTGTGCGCCACATTCGCGAGTCGGGTCCCCAACTCAGCCGCTATCATCTCAGCGTCAGATCCATCGCGTCCGGGCAACTTGAAATACTCAATCGATGTATTCCTAAACGTGTATTCTGATTAGGATCGTTTACGCAACATAACCAGAATTGAGCGCCTCTTGCACGAGAATGCGTTTCACTACCGGGTCTTGATTGTCGATGACGAGGAGAACCTGCGGCAGCTAGGCAAGCACGTTCTCGAATCGCAAGGCTACGAGGTCCACTGCGCCGGCGACGGATTCGAAGCGCTCACTGCCCTCAAGAAGTCCCTGCCTGATGTCATCATCTCCGACCTGCAAATGCCCAACATGAACGGATTCGAGTTCCTGTCCGTCGTGCGTCAGAGATTTCCTGCCGTCCCCGTGGTCGTCATCTCTGGAGAATTCTCCGGCATCTCGGTCCCCACCAGCGTTCTGGCCGACGCTTTCTTTCCCAAGGGCGGATACAAGCCCGCGGAACTCTTCGAGAAGATTGCTGAGTTGCTCGACGATCTGCCCACGCGCCCTCGGGCTCTCAAATCGGACAAAGCAGCTGTCTGGGTGAAGAAGGATCACAGCACGGTTGCGGTGACCTGCACCAACTGCCTGCGCACCTTCCCGGTGGATCAGATTTCGCAGGGACTCAACCAGGCGGAATGTGACTTCTGCGCCAGCACCGTCAATTTCGAGATCACGACCGCCCTGGCTCCGAATTAGCCTTCCCGCATCCTTCCATCATGCATTAGGATCACTGAACCAGAGAAATCGCAGTGCTGCGGTGAGCGCTGAATTGTGTTTGCCGGACGCATCGGTGTGGGCCGGGCCAAGTCCGCGGAGAGTAAGTACCCGCTTACATAAGACTGAGACGGAGCCGCTGGATGACCAAGCATCGTTCGATGGACCCGCTGATCTTACTCGGCTCAATCATTGTCCTCGCAGCCGTCATGACGTGGATCTTGCCAGCCGGTCGATTCAGACGCGTGCACGACGCAAACACCGGTCGCACGCTGGTTG
>JALYIG010000312.1 GCA_030775885.1 Acidobacteriota bacterium
GTCGAGGGACTGGTCCGGGGCCGCGACATCTCCGCGCTGGGACGCAAGGTGACCCCGTTCGACACGGACGATCTGACTTAGCTGCGTTGACGGCTGATACTGGAACAAGAGATTGCACTCACCACTGGAGATGCGCCCATGCGTACGAGCCTCTGTCTGTTTTTGACGATGATGTCTGTGGGCCGTATCGCTGCCGGCCAGGCGATCGAACCCGTGTTCGACACCGAAGCATTTGTTCGGACTCACTATGCAAAGTATGAGTATCGGATCCCAGTGCGCGATGGAATCAAGCTTTTCGTTTCCGTGTACGTGCCGCAACCTGGAACGTTTGGACTGAAGGGAGACAACGGCCCGTATCCGTTTCTGATGACGCGTACGCCATACAGTTGCGGGCCTTACGGCGAGGACAAAATGCCGGCGCGGCTTGGCGTGAGCCGGGAACTTCTGGAGAGCGGCTATATCTTTGTCTGCGGGGACGTGCGCGGGCGGTATGAGAGCGAAGGCGTCTTTCGTGAGATGAGTCCAGCGTTGACGCCGGCACAAAAGTCCAACCCGAAGGCGACGGATGAGTCGACTGACATGCACGACACGGTCGAATTTCTGCTGAAGACCGTCGCAAATAACAATGGCAAAGTTGGGATCACAGGCATCAGCTATCCAGGGTTCTATACATCCGCCAGCATTATCGATTCGCATCCGGCGATCAAGGCCGCGAGCCCGCAGGCGCCGATGACGAATCTCTTCTTCAACGACGACGCCTACCATGGCGGCGCATTTATGCTGGTTGCGAACCATGGGTTCTATGTCAGCTTTCTACCCCAGCCGAATCCAACGCTGCCCAGGCCCTCACTGCCGCACGAATTCGACATCAAGGATTCATACAATTTCTACCTCCAGGCTGGTGCAACTTCGAAGCTGGACCAGGACTTCAAGGGATCAAACTTTCTCTTTCACGACCAACTGATGCATAGCACCTACGACGACTACTGGAAGACTCGCGACATCTCGCAGCATATGACTGGGGTCCATGCAGCTGTAATGGTGGTCGGCGGATGGTTCGACGCGGAAGATCTGTCGGGTCCCTTCAAGACATTCCATGCTATCGACGAGTTCAACCCTGGGGCCTTGAATACGCTGGTTGTCGGCCCCTGGACCCATGGAGGCTGGTCCTTGTGGGATGGCGACAAGCTCGGCGACGCAACCTTTAACGAGAAGACCGGCATCTTCTTCCGCGCGCAGATCCAATTTCCGTTCTTCGAGAGATATCTGAAAGGCCGCGACTTTTCACCGCTACCCAAAGCATATGTATTTGAAACCGGAACAAATACCTGGAAGAAGTACGACGCCTGGCCCCCAAAGGCCGCTGTAACAAAGACGCTGTACTTTCGCGCGGGTGGCGGCCTTAGTTTCAACGCTCCCAAAGAGGCCACCGGAGTGGATGACTATGTGAGCGATCCCGATCATCCTGTGCCGTTCGTAAATTATGTAACCAATACAGTTCCACAGCGATACATGACGGACGATCAGCGGTTTGCTGCGCGACGCCCCGACGTCCTGACCTACGAGACGGAGCCGCTGACCTCGGATGTAACCATAGTCGGTCCAATCCGCCCGAAGCTGAAGATCGCATCAACGGGGACGGATTCGGACTTCGTGGTGAAGCTCATCGACGTGTATCCGGAGGATTATCCGGACCCACCGTCTGCTGCTGCAGCGCTGGGCAAGCGAATTCTGGGGGATGTGCCAATCATCATGGGCGGCTATGAGCAGTTGGTCCGCGGCGAACCGATGCGCGCGAAGTTTCGCGACAGTTGGGAGAAGCCGACTCCGCTGGTCCCGGGCAAAATCGTGAGCATCAACTCGGAGATGCCGGACGTGAATCATACCTTCCGCACCGGACACAGAATCATGATTCAGGTGCAGAGCAGTTGGTTCCCGCTGGTGGATCGCAATCCGCAGACTTTCGTCGACATACCGTTCGCTAAGCCTACGGATTTTGTGAAGGCGACCTAGAGTGTTTACCGCAACGCGGCGGAAGCAAGCGGCGTCGAGGTGCTGGTGCTGCCGTAGGCCGCCCGGTCGCGGAGGGTATATCCGCAACCGGTCGTCGCCTCGTAGCGCGGCCATCCTACGGGCGGCTATGATGTCAGAATCCTTAGAGGGAAGAGTCCAGCACACATGATCACCACAGTTCAGCAACATATCCTGCAACAGCAGGCTGAAATTAGCGAAGCGACCGGGCGGTTCAGCTGGCTGCTGAGCGGCATAACCCTGGCCACCAAGATGGTCGAGGCAAAGATTCGTACGGCCGGGCTGAGCGATGTGCTGGGCGCGATTGGCCAGACCAACGTGCAGGGCGAGCAGCAGCAGAAGTTGGACGTGTATGCGAACCAGGCGCTGCTGCATTGCCTCGGGCTGCGTGATTCCGTCGCAGCGTTGGTGAGCGAAGAGGATGAGGAGCCGGTTACGTTCAATCGCTCGGTTGAGTCAGGCAGGTACATCATCGTCTTCGACCCGCTGGACGGCTCGTCGAACATTGATGTGAATGTGAATGTGGGCACGATCTTCAGCGTGCTGCGCAGGCTGCCGACGGACCACAGCAGCGATCTTGCGGAGTCCATCCTGCAGCATGGATATACGCAGGTTGCGGCGGGCTATGTTGTGTATGGGCCGTCGACCGTGCTGGTGTATACGACCGGGCATGGCGTGCATGGATTCACGCTGGACCCGACCATCGGCGCGTTTGTGTTGACCAGCGAAAATATGAAGATGCCAGAGCAGGGAAGCTACTACAGCGTGAACGAAGCGAATGCCGCGACCTGGCCGGATGAGTATCGCGAGTACGTTGGGAAACTGCGCTCGGGTGCGCTGGGGCGGCAATACAGTTCGCGCTACATTGGCAGCCTGGTGGCGGACTTTCACCGCACTCTGTTGAAGGGCGGCGTATTTCTGTATCCACCGACGAAGGATCAGCCGGGCGGCAAACTGCGTCTGTTGTATGAGGCGAATCCACTGGCGTTCATCGCGGAGCAGGCAGGCGGCATGGCGTCGAGCGGACAGCAGCGCATTCTCGGCATCAAGCCAACGGGAATCCATCAGCGCACGCCATTCATCGTGGGGAGCAAGCGAGAACTGGAAGCGCTGCTGGATGGGCGGGTAAAGTGAGCGCGGAGTTCTCGGCTGCGGTGACGGACATTCGGCTGGAGTCTCGCGATGGTGGGACTGTGCGCTGGAGGATGACGCTGAGTCAGACTGAGTTCAAGGCGGGCGATGTGGGCGTGCTCGAAGCGGTGTCGCGATCGGGTTCGCGGATCGAAGTGCCGGTGCTCGCTGTGGTGGTTGAGGATGGTGACGTGTGGCATGTGGTGGAGAAGCCGCTGGCCGGCGGGACGGACGTCGTGGGTCGCGTCACTGGCTAGACTGCCCGTTTAGATTCCTTCTCCCATGCTGACGTGGTCGATGCGCGCGCTTTGCTCGGTTCGGTACTGCGCTCGCTCTTCGTCTTCGAAAACGAACGAACTGGCGGGCTCCTGGCGGGTCTGTTGAAACTCGCCATCGAGCCTTTCGAGACGCGTCTTCAGGCGCTTCACCTCATCCGCTAGCGCAATCATCGCGTCGGAAAGGGGATCGTTGATGTCGTGCGGGTCGGTGATGAGGACACGCTTTCCGGCCTGGTAGACAATGTGCGCGGGCACGCCAACGACGGTTGAGTCGGGGGGAACGTCGCGGACGACAACGGAGCCGGCGCCGACGCGCGAGTTTTCACCGATGGTGATGTTGCCGAGGATGTTTGCGTTGTTGCCGACGAAGACTCCGTTGCGCAGCGTGGGGTGGCGCTTCCCTTCCTCTTTGCCAGTGCCGCCCAAGGTGACGCCCTGATACAGCGTGACGTCGTCGCCCACGATGGCCGTCTCGCCGATGACCACGCCCATGCCGTGATCAATGAAGACGCGACGGCCGATGCGCGCGCCGGGATGGATCTCGACGCCGGTCCAGAAGCGAGTGATCTGCGACATCCAGCGCGCGATGAACTTGACATTGCGGCACCACAGCCAGTGATGGATGTGGTGCGCCCACACGGCGTGCAAGCCCGGGTAGCAGACCAGCACCATGGCGACCGAGGTTGCCGCCGGATCACGCTCCAGCGTGCAGCGTACATCTTCGCGGATTGAGCCGAGCAGGTTCATTGCGCTAAAGGAAGCATAAACCGTCCGGTCTGCAGGGCCGGTGCGCTAGCTCACCTCGACGCGGTCGCCTCGTTTGGGACAGAGGACCTCAAGTTTGTAGCGTTCTTCAATCTTCGCTTTCAGGGCCTGCTGCGCAACCGGTTCGCCGTGGACTAGAAAGACCTTCTTCAACGTGGGCGCTACAGGCGCCATCCAGTCGAGAAGCTCCTGTTGGTCCCCGTGACCGCTGAGCGAGTCGATCGACTGGACCTCGGCGCGTACCTGCATTGGCTCGCCAAAGATGTTGACCTGCTTGTCTCCAGCCGCGAGCTTCGCGCCAAGTGTGTTGACGGCCGAGTATCCGGCCAGCAAGATGAGATTGCGCGGGTCTTCGATCCCGTTCCTGAGGTGATGCAGAATGCGTCCGGCTTCGCACATGCCGGACGCCGAGATAACCATGAACGGTACATGCAGATCGTTGAGCGCCTTGCTCTCCTGCACGGTTTGGGTGTAGCGGAGGCGGTTCCAGCCGAAGGCGTCCTCGCCGCGGTTGTAGAAGGCGCATGCGTCGGCGTCCCAGTCCTCGGTGTGCTTCTTGAAGACTTCGGTTACGGCCGATGCGAGAGGGCTGTCGACGTAGATGGGAAGTTCAGGGATCTGTTTGGACTCGATCATCTCGTGGAGCAAAATCACCAGCTGCTGCGTACGTTCGACGGCGAAGGCAGGCACGATGATGTGACCTCCGCGTGCCATGACTTTTTGGATGAGCGCAGATGCTTTTGCTTTTACATCGCCCATCGGGGAATGGAGGCGATCGCCATAGGTGCTTTCCATGATGAGATAGTCTGCGGGCGGCGCGGTGTCGGGGTCTTTGATGATGGGCAGGTTCTTGCGCCCCACATCGCCGGAGAAGAGTAGCTTTACCGTCTGCCCTTTTTCGGTTGCATCGAGCAACACACAGCTCGAACCGAGCATGTGTCCGGCGTTCCACGAAGTCATGGTGAAGCCGGCGTCTTTGGTTGAGCCGGCCAATAGCTGCGGGTGATGTAGTTCAACGGGCACGAACTGGCGGTTGACCTGCTCGGCGTCATCCTGTGTGTAGAGAGGCGGCACAGGAGCCGGTCCAGGGGGCGCGCCTACCGCGCTTCTGCGCTGGCGCCGCTTGTTGATGAAGTCAGCGTCGCCTTCCTGTATGTGCGCACTGTCTTTCAGCATTGGGGCACAAAGATCGACGGTTGCGGGAGTGGTATAGATCGGCCCGCGGTAGCCCTGTTTGGCCAGCAACGGCAGGTCGCCGCTATGGTCGATGTGCGCGTGCGAGAGGACCACGGCGTTGAGACCGCCTGCCGCGAGTTGGTCCGGCGACAAGGCGAGGTGTGCGTTGATGTCGGCGGCGTCCTGCCGCTTGCCCTGGAAGAGCCCGCAGTCGAGCAGGATGTTCTGCCCGGCGCACTCAAGATGGTGGGATGACCCGGTGACGGTCTGGTCCGCCCCCCAGAAATGCAAACGAATTGCCATGCGTTCTCCTCTACGTTGGTGGTTCGCTGGCAAATCGCTTCACCGAGCCCCACATACCACGCATTACGATAGCTACTGGTCCCGAATTAAGCCAGTTGTGCGTCGCAAGTAACAGCTGCCCGAACGAATTGGTTGACACCCCCTGGGTATCAAATTTATGCATAATCCTCTAAACAAACCACTTATAACTTTTGCTTCTTTGCAAATGACTGAAAACAAACGAAATAGTTTCCAAGATCCTCAAAACAATGGAGTTGCGGTGTTCTTGAGGTAGCAGGACACAATCCTGACGCTGTTGGATTCGGTCTCCTCCTACTCTTTCTATTATACGAGGGATGTCAAGGGATTCGGGATCGTATTATAGCCATGTTGCTGAATTAAAAGGGGTAAGAAAATGTCTGCGCGTGCCAGACGGGCACGGCTGCCCGAGCGTGAACCTCTGCGGTACCAGCGGCGTCGCCGGCCGGGTACAGAACGATGTGCTGCCGTTTTTCAGCAAGAACCGTTGCTTCGAGAAAAGCTGTTTCCAATGAGACGGGCCTAGTGTAGTGTCCCAGAAGTTCTCACCGTGAATGGGACGAGAGGACAGGCAACAACAGAGGCCAATACGGGGATTCTTCGCTGCGCTCAGAATGACAAACGTAAACGATTGTGCGCGAAATTATGGGACAGTACACCAGGCGGATTGGGCGGAGTTGGAAACGCCTTAGTCGAGGATGGAGCGGCGGATCCCAGGGACGAACAGCATGAGGACGCCGGACGCGGTGGCGGAGGCGATGAGGAGGATCCATCCGGAGGTGAGCGAGCCGGTGCGGGTGGTCAACGATCCGAACAGGACGGGGCCGACGAAGCCCGCGATATTCGCAATCGTGCTCATTACTCCGACAGCGGAGGCAGCGGCTGAGGGGCTCAGAATTTCAGCAGGGATCGCCCAGAAGACGGGCAGGAATGCGATTTCGAGCGTGATCAGGCTGAAGAGCGCCAGAATCGTCGCGAGCGATGCAGGCATAGAGATCAAGCCAAGCGCGCCAAGCGCCAGCAGCCAGACAGGCACGGCTGCGTGCCAGCGCCGCTCCAGCTGGCGGTCGGAATGCCAGCCGTTGAACAGCATGCCGAGCAGCGCCACTGCGAATGGGATTGCGAGGTACACGCCGACGCGCACATCCGGGAGGCCGGTCTGGCGTTTCAGCAGTGTGGGCATCCAGAATATGGTGGTGTAGGAGGCGAAGTAGGCGAAGAAGGCTACGGCGGCCAGCAGCATGACTTTGCCCGAGCGTAGAGTCTCGAGGATAGTCACGACGCGACCGCCGATGGGCTTTTCCGCTTCCAACTGTTGCGTGATACCTTCGCGCTGCTCGTTGGAAAGCCATGCCGCATCGCGGGGCCAGTCTGTGAGGTAAAAGAAGGCGACGATACCAAGAAAGATGGCTGGCAGGCCTTCGAGGAAGAAGAGCCAGCGCCAGCCAGCGACGCCGAGCCAGCGGTGGCTGATGATCCAGCCGGCGATGGGCGAGCCGATCATCTGCGACAAGGGGACCGCGGCCATGTAGCCGCTGACCGCCTTAGCCCTGTCTCTGCGAATGAACCAGTGGCTGAGGTAGACGACTACTCCGGGAAAGAAGCTGGCCTCTGCAAGGCCGAGCAGGAAGCGCGCGCCGTAAAGCTGGAGGGGGTGTGCACCATCGCCGTGAGGGCGGTGAGAGAGCCCCACGCGACCATCGAGGTGGCAATGGTCTGGCGCGCGCTCCAGCGCTCCGCCAGCAGTGCTCCGGGGATCTGCAAGGAGAGATAGCCGATGAAGAATACGCCGACGCCATAGCCGAAAACTCGATCGCTGAAACCCAGGTCGCGAGACATGCCAATGGCCGCATAGGCAACGCTGGTGCGGTCCAGAAAGTTAACGATGAAGAGCGTGAACAGGAACGGGAGGAGCCGCGCTGCTGTCTTGCTGCGCGTCGAGCTAATCGTCGAGTTCATCGTCGAGTCATCAAGGTGGGATCGCCGAGCGTGCCTGCTCGCACTGTCTCAGGCGGAGTATATCGAACCTTGCTGCTGCCGGCATGTTGATAGCATCGTATCGTGCTTGAACTCTCGACCCCGGTGAAGTATGTAAAGCGGATTGGCGAACGCATCGCCCTAGCTCTGGCCAGCCGCGGCGTCGACACTGTGGAGGACCTGCTCTACCACCTACCGTTCCGTTACGAAGACCGCTTGAATCCGCGACCGATGGCTGAGTTGGTCGCAGGAACGATGGCCTCCGTGATCGGGGAGGTGCGCGGCAGTGTGTTGCTGCGCACACGCGCGGGGCCAATGTTCGAGATGACGCTGGGCCAGGGGCTGGGCACGGTCAAGTGCATCTGGTTCCACGGAACGTATCTGAAGGACCGCTTCAAACCGGGTCAGATGGTGGCCATCTACGGCAAGTTGGAACCTTCGCGGTCTGCAATGGCCTCGGCGGCTGCGGGGTCGCTGGGTCCAGCATCCGGGCGCTTCAAGATGATTCAACCGCAGTTTGAGATATTGCCCGAACCCGGCGCGAGCGGGCCAGACGCTGAGTTCGCGATGCTGGAGATGGGACGCATCGTTCCGGTATATGAGTCGCTGGGCGGCACGACTCCCTGGGGCGCAAAGCTGACTTCGAAATGGATGCGGCGCGTGGTGTGGAGTGTCTTCGAGGAATTGATCGAGACCGAAGCGGCGCAACCATCCAGCAAGCCGGTGAGTGAGACGCTGCCCGTGCCCATGTTGGACCGGTTGAAGTTGCCTTCGCGAATGGAAGCGCTGAAGGCTGTCCACTTCCCCGAAGCAGGGACCCCGATGGTGGAGCTAATGGCGGCAGCGACGCCCGCGCACAGGCGCTTGATCTTCGAGGAATTCTTTTATCTCGAGCTTGGGCTGGAATTGAAGCGCCGCCGCATGCGCGAGCGAGTTGGCACGGCGTTCTCCACCGGGCCGGCGGTTCGCGACGCGATCAAGCAGATCCTGCCGTTTCATCCGACTGCGGCACAGAAGCGGGTGCTCGGCGAAATTGTTTCGGATATGCGGCGGCCGCAGCCCATGCGCCGTTTGCTACAGGGCGATGTTGGCTCCGGCAAGACCATCGTCGCAATGCAGGCTGCGCTGGTCGCAATCGAGAACGGCACGCAGGCCGCTCTGATGGCACCGACCGAGATTCTGGCAACGCAGCATTACCTGTCGGCGCGGAAGCTGCTGGCGGATGTCGTCTCGCCCAGCACGGGAAAGCCTTACAAGATTGCGCTGCTGACCGGCTCGCTCGATCCTGCCACCAAGCGGCAGACGCAGGGGCGGGTGATGCGGGGCGAAGTACAGTTTGTGATTGGTACGCACGCGCTGCAGGAGGATAAAGCTGACTTCGCGAACCTGGGCCTGGTGATCGTCGACGAGCAGCATCGCTTTGGCGTTCAACAGCGCTTCAAGCTAATGCGCAAGCCGGGGGCTGACGGCCGGATCACGGACCCCGACGTTCTGTCGATGACGGCGACCCCAATTCCTCGGACGTTGGCGATGACGCTGTATGGTGATCTGGATGTGAGCGTGATCGACGAAATGCCTCCGGGGCGGACGCCGATTGTAACGCGGCGCACGACGGACGAACGCGCTACGGAGGTCTGGGAGTTCGTGCGCAAGCAGGTGGCGCAGGGTCGTCAGGCGTATCTAGTCTACCCGGTAATCGAGGGTGCCAAGGACGATCAGCCGGAACTCGATTTCGCGCACGATGAAGAACAACAGGCGAATGAGGTGCCGGGCGCTTTGATTCCTGCGAAGACCAAGGGGAAAACCGGCAAAGGAAAGAAGACGGAGAAGCTGTTCGCGGAAAAGGTCAAACTGCGCTCCGCGACAGAGATGTACGACGGACTTCGCGCGGGGGCACTCGCCGGGCTGCGGCTTGGGTTGCTGCATGGACGGCTCAGCGCCGATGACAAAGAGGTCACGATGGCGCGGTTCAAACGAGGCGAGATCGATGTGCTGGTCTCGACTACGGTCATTGAAGTTGGCGTGGACGTGGCTAATGCGAGCGTGATGGTGATCGACCAGGCCGAACGCTTCGGCCTTGCCCAGATGCATCAACTTCGTGGGCGCGTCGGCCGCGGTGCGGCGAAGAGCTACTGCATTCTAATGACAGGTGGCAAGGTGACCGTGCAGGCGGACGCGCGCCTGGACGCGCTCGTCGCGACGCAAAACGGCTTTGAACTGGCCGAGTTGGACCTGCAGCAGCGTGGCCCCGGCGAGTTCTTCGGCACGCGCCAGACGGGGCTTCCGGAGTTCCGGGTCGCCAATCTGCTGCGCGACCGAGAGATCCTGGAGCTGGCCAAGTTGGAGGCAGAGCGATTTGCAGCCGCACCTGATCCGAAGCTCGCCGCCGTCGAGGTTGCTGCCGTCTGGGACCGGCTCAAGCAACAGTGGCAGCGCCGCTACGGCCTGGTGGAGGCATGACGATTCGGAAAAATCGAAATGCGGGGATTCTTCCCCTTCGGCTTCGCTCAGGGTCAGAATGACAAACAAAAACTATGGCTGTCGGTTAGAGATTCTTGTGTCGCCTTTATTTCCATGTCGCGTTTACCGACCAGCCTGGAGTTGGATTGCCTTCTTCGCGCGGATGCGGTCCCTGATCTTCCTGTACTGGGAAACCCAGGTCACGCTGCTGATGACAATGACTGCTGCTGCCAAAGCGATAATTGAATCCATAAGCATGGTGCGCCTCCTCCCTTAGAAGATGGATTCTAGATCGGCACAAATCAGCAAAATGTGACCTGGATCACGCGTGTTGTTAAATTTTGGCGTGTTTGCGCATCGCTGGGTGAGGCGATAGGATTCGGAGGGAACTTTCAGGGGGATTTCGGGATGCAGTTGAGGAAGGCAGGGTTTGTGGCGGTTCTGGCGGTTTGCACGACCGCTGGGGCGGCGGAACTGGGGGGCTCGCAAAAGGTGGCGATGACTCCGCCCATGGGGTGGAATAGCTGGAACTTCTTCGCCGGTAAGGTGACGGATAAAGATATCCGCGACACAGCGGACCTGCTGGTGTCGACCGGGATGCGCGATGCGGGTTATGTGTACGTCAACATCGACGACACGTGGGAAGGCAAACGCGACACGCACGGGAAGATTCAGAGCAACGAGAAGTTTCCCGACATGAAGGCGCTCGCCGACTACGTCCATTCAAAGGGGCTGAAGCTGGGTATCTATTCGTCGCCGGGCGCACAGACGTGTGCGCGATTTGAAGCGCGCCTGGGACACGAGGAGCAGGACGCCCAGACCTACGCGGACTGGGGAATCGACTACCTGAAGTACGACCTTTGCAGCTATGGCGGCGTGATGAAGCAGCAGGCGCCGAACGATTCCGCGGCTCAGAACAAGCTGATGCATGAGGCGTACGAGAAGATGCATCAGGCGATTCTGAAGACGGGCCGACCGATGGTTTACAGCCTATGCCAGTATGGGTGGGATTCGGTATGGGATTGGGGTCCGAGCGTGGGGGCGAACCTTTGGCGGACGACCGGCGACATCTCGGCGAACTTCGACCGGATGAGCCTGATCGGACGGTCGCAGGCGGGGCTGGCGAAGTTTGCGGCGCCGGGGCACTGGAACGATCCGGACATGCTGGAAGTGGGCAACGGCAATCTGACGCACGACGAGAACGTCACGCACATGACGCTTTGGGCGATGCTTGCTGCGCCGCTGATCGCGGGGAACAACCTGACGCAGATGAGTCCCGATGTGGCGTCGATCCTGATGAACAAGGACGTGATTGCGATCGACCAGGATGCACTCGGCAAGCAAGGCGACCGCGTGTACGCCGAAGGTCCAATGGAGGTTTGGTACAAGCCGCTCAAGGATGGCGCGATGGCGGTCGCTATCTTCAACTTCGGCGAGGCAGCCAGCGAGATGCGGGGAATCCGGTTGCATTTGAAGGAGCTTGGTTTTCCGAAGCCGGTGAAGGCGCGGGACGTGTGGGCGGCGAAGGACCTGGGCACGATAGCGGACGACTGGAAGGTCACGATTCCGCGGCACGCGGTGGTCCTGCTGGTGGTGCGGAGATAAAATTAGTTGTCAGTCACCAGTGTGCGGACAGCCTTTCTTGCGTAACGGATGAGGTCGGGGACACCTACGCCGTGTGTGGCGTTGCCAAGCAGGGTGAGGCATGGGAGCGCGGCAAGGCGGGACTCGAGTTCGGCGACGCGGACGAGGTGGCCGACGGCATATTGCGGGAGCGAGTTGGGCCAACGGCGTACTACGGTGAGCGCGGGAACGGGTGCAGGCGTCGGAGCTGAGCCGGAAATGGGCAGGCTGGCCTGCAGGATGCGGGCAAGTTCGAGGCGGGCGATGGCAGCAATCTCGTCGTTGTTGCAGCGAGCGATGCGGTCGGCGGCCGCTCCTCCGAAGAAGGCGCGGATCAGGCGTCCGTTGGGCGGAACGCGGTGGGGAAACTTCTGATCGACGAAGGTGCATGCGAGTAGAAGGCTCGGCGCTGGATCCATCGCTTCGTCAAAGTCAACATCAAGATTGGGCTGCGCTGGTGGAACGAGGAAGCCGAAGCCAGGCGGAAGCGGGACGCGGCTTGCGTCGGCGTAGGCGAAGGCAACCAGAACGGCGGAACTTGATTCCGCTGGGAGTAGATCGGCTGCAGCGGCGTCGATGGGGGCGAGCAGACGGCGGGTGACGCCGAGTGGTGTAGCCAGGAAGATGGCGTCGAAGGTGTCGGAGGCGTGGTGGCGGCCGGTCTTGGAAAACACGGTCCAGCAGGGTGAGCCGGGCGCCGTCATTTTTGATTCGAGGTGTGAGGTCTGAGCCGCGAGGTGTGAGCTTTCCAGCGCTGTGACTGTAGTGCGCAGGCGGAGCCAATGCGGAGGGATGGTGGCGACGAGTCGGTCAATGAGCGTCCCAAGGCCAGAGCGGAGAGTGGTAAACATGGATAGGGTTCGAGGTTCGAGGTTCGAGGTTCGAGAAAGGGCCTCGACCAGCGAACCGTGTTCGCGCTCCATCTGGACGAAGGCAGGCATCACGGAGCGGACGGAGAGCTTGCGGACATCGCCTCCGAAGACCCCGCTGAGCAGAGGCGCGGCGACGCGGGTAAGGACTTCGGAGCCGAAGTGACGGAGGGTGAAGTCGGCAACCGATTCGTCGTCGGGCGGGATGGAGGCTAGCAGTTCGGCGGCGCGTTCGGGCTCGGCCCGATACGCGGCGATGGCTGTGGGCGTGAAGAGCGGCGAGCCTTTGAGTCCGTCGAGATTGGTGGGAACCATCATGTGGAAACCATCTGGCATGGGAACGAGCGAGCCGGCCGGATTTTGCGGGGTGGTGAGGAAGATGTGGGTCTTGCGCGAGGCGTCGTTGGAGGGGATGAGTTCATCTTCGAGGCCGAGTTCGATGGCTAGTTCGCGGGCCCATGGCTTTGCGGAGACCCAACCGTCCGGGCCGCACTCCACGGTAAAGCCACCTTCGCGGACGGTTTCGATGACGCCGCCGAAGCGGCTGGAGGATTCGAAGAGGACGGCTTCAACGGGCGCACCGCTGCGGGCGAGTTTGGCAATTTCGTAGGCGGCGGTAAGGCCGGCGATACCTCCTCCGATGATCGCGATTCGTTTCATGAGGCAGGTTCGAGGTTCGAGGTCCGTGGTTCGAGGGAAGAACTCAGATTCTTGGCAACGATGTCCGCCAGGGCCTCAACGAGGAGCGGGGAGTCATTAAGAGATTCTGGGCGGTAGAGGCTTAGGCCTAGCGCGCGGGCGGTTTCGGTGAAGGCGATGTCGATGTCGTAAAGAATTTCGACGTGGTCGCAGAGGAACCCGATGGGCTGGAGGACGACGCCGCTGTGGCCTTCGTCGCGGATGGCATTCAAGGTGTCTTCGACGGTGGGGCCAATCCAGGGGCCACCGGCTACGCCCTGGCTCTGGAAGGCGAAGAACCAGGTCTTGAGGCTGGGAAGCTGGCTGGCAGCGGAGTCAAAGACCAGGGCTGCAGTGCGCTTGGCTTCGACGGGGTAGGGGTCGGGCGTGGCCTGCATCGGGGTTCCGGGGCGAGCACCTGCGACGGAGGCTTCGCCGGTCATGATGGTGCGGCAGGGGACGGAGTGGGCGGTGAAGAGGACGGGGAGATCCCACATCTCAGAGGCGAGATGTGGGGCACCCAGCTTCGAATAGACGTCGACGAGGCGGCGGCTGAAGGCTTCGACGAGGGCTGGCTCTTCGGGCCACTCCTCGACGAAGGTGAGGGCAATAGGTTCGGCCGCAGCGTCGGATTCGAGCGCGGCGATGAGGGCTCGGCGGTAGAGGCCGATGCTGGTGCGGGAATTCTGCGGGGCAAGGCAGATGGCGATGAGGCGGGTGATGCCGTCGGAGCGAATCTGGCGGACGACGTCGGCGATATAAGGATGCCAATTGCGCATGGCTGCGTAAACGCGGAGAGGATGGCCGGAAGCGGCGAGCGCCTGCTCGAGCAGATACGCCTGGGTGAGCGTCCAGCGGGTGAGCGGCGGGGCTTGCTCACCGGGAGTGTCGCCGAGGCCGATCTGCGCGTAGCGGTGCTGGAGTTCCTCGACGACTTCTTGCGGAAGGGCACGGCCGCCAGTGACTTTGGCCAGGTATTCGGCCATCTCTCCGAGGATGTCGGGAGTTCCGTGGGCGAGGAGGATGACGGCGGTTTGCTTGGGTTCGGGCATGGAGTACCACCATACTAATTCCTTCCCAAGTGCTCGTCGTCGGCGGCCTCAGGGGGTCCCTTGCGTGGCATCAAATTGGCTGAGTGTGGAGTTGACGAAGGGAAAAGCGCTTTGGATCTGGAGAGTATGAAGCGCGAAGATTGTTCGCTGTGCCAATAGTGACGGCATCGAATGCGGACAAAAGAAGGGACGAAGCTGTCCCATGTTCGACCATTGGAGCCTTGGTTGAACATGGGACAGTCGGTGGAAGTGAGAATGCCGGATCTGCAGATTAGAACTCGAGGCGCCCGGAGAACTGGAACGCTCGAGGATCGGCACTTGCACCTACGAGAGTTCCAAAGCTGGACGTATTGTCGAAATTCAGAGGGATCTGATTGTTCTGTGCATTGTTGCCGAAGGTGACGTGATTTGTGGCATTTGCGCAATCAACGCCGAAGACAAACTTCGCCCTCTCAGTGATGGCAAAGTCACGGCGCAGCGCCAGATTGAGCCTGAACAGCCCCATTCCGCGGAGACCATACGGCGCGATACGCGGCGCGTCGCCGATCATCAGGGGCTTCGAATCGGAGAACGCCGCGGAGTTGATGTATTTCATTGTTCCGAGCGTGGCAGCGGTCACTCCCTGGCCCCATCCTCCATTGATCCGCGCGGAGCCACTGAAGGCCGGGTTGAGATCCGGCATACAGGTCCCTTGACCGAGAGCGCCCCCTTGCACGCCGGTGCAGCTTGCGGTGACGGCCAACGGAAGTCCCGAAGAATACTGCGATATTCCGGAGAGTTTCCAGCCGGCAGCGAGGGCCCGGACCGCGAAGTGATCTCCTCCTATTTTTCCTTTGCCGAACGGCAGCGCGTAGACGCTGTAAACGGTTAGGCTCTCGGGCTGGCTATTTGCGCTCAAGGAACGGTCAATGCGGTTTGCAGGATAGGCCTGACCGGTGAGGATTGCCGATGCGGGGATGGCGTAGCCGCTGCGCTGAGTCCCTGCGTCGTCGATGTTTTTCGAGAAGGTGTAATTCACTGTGAACGACAAGCCGTGAGACGTTCGCTTGGTCAACGACAGTTGGAACGCGTTGTAGTTGGCGTTCGCGATGTCGGGCCAGGTATCGTTGGTGCCGGCGTATTGCGGCATCCACGTGAGCATGTGCTGGATGGTTGCTTTGGTGCCCGCTCCCGCTGAGGAAGTAGTCGCTTGGGCAGCGGCTTGGTACCAGGGGTAGGCTGGGAGGGTTAGACCCGTTGCCAACTGCGCCGCAGCAATATTCGCGGGAGTAGCTGCCGCGGTCAGATAATTCGTCGAACCAGCGGCCAGTGGGAACCACTTGGGGTCGAGCTGACCGGACTGTAGACCGCGCATGTTGGCTGCGCCGGCGATGAAGTGCGCTTGGGAGCCAGCGTAATTCAAGCTAATGGTAAGGTCCCGCATCAACTCGCGCTCCATACCAAAGTTCCAGAATTCGAACTCCGGAGCCCGGCCGCTAAGGTACGGGTCGGGATACGATATGGCCGATCCTGTGCCGGCAAAACCCCCAGCGGCGATGCCGTTGCATTGCGAATAGGACGCGGTTGCCGCGCCGCAGGCGAAGTATCCGGTGAGAAGTCCCTGACTGAGCGCACCAGGGGGCGCAATCGCGGGCAGACTATATCCCGGCCCCCCCATGTTCGTGTTGGCCGCGTAACCTCCCTTGTAGGTGTTGCCTCCGGTGGCAGCCGCGCTGGCAAACGCCGAGGCGGACTGAGTATTAAGCCAAAAGGCAGGACCGGCAGTGGGACCGGCAGATGGTTCCGAGAAAGTGGCTTGGCTATTGAAGCCGGCATTTCCAGTTCCATTGAATGAGCCACCTGCTCCGCCTGTTCCACCTGCGTGGGAGTAAAGAACGCCAAAGCCACCGCGGAAGACGGTCTTGCTATCCGCGCTAAAGGCAAAACCTAGTCGCGGGCCAAAGTTCTTGTAATAATTGTTGACCGGGGTACGGCAGTTGCAGCTTACGCCGGTGCCGCCATAGTTGCCTGCAAATTGCAGCGCTCCCGGATTTCCGGTAATGGGGTTTGCGATGTTTGGATTGAGGAAAGACCAACGGTCCACCGCTTCGTTGTAGGTGGGGATATAGTCCCAGCGCAGACCCACGTTCAGGGTCAGCTTCGAGGAGACTTTGTAGTCATCCTGAATGTAGGGCGAGAACGGGTGGAAGCGTCCCCCCACTACCGAGAATGGCTGCACGTTGAGGCCGGAGCTGCTGACCGCTCCGATCATATAACTTGCAAAAGAGTAGCCAGTATTGGCCGCCGAACCAGAGCTATACGAAGTCCCATTGATGTTCGCGGTTTGATCCGAGTTCCACGCAAGGGTTGCAGGCTGGGAGAATCCGTCAAAGCTGTCGCCCTGGACCTCCAGCCGCTGATACTGGATGCCGATCGTGAGGGCGTGCTTGTTCTTGACCCAGAGCAGGTTGTCCACGATCGAGTAAGTTTCACTCACCGAGGTTCCGGCGGTGCCGCCTGACCACTGAACAGGATTGTTGCTGTTGCCGCCGAAGGTGCTGATGGGAAAGTTAGTCGAAGCCTGACCCTGGGGCAGACCGCTGATGCCCGCGGCGGCGCCGGCGTAGATCGGGTTAGACGCAGTGAGATTGATCACTGGCGGGCCACCAAAGTTCATGAAGCCGAACTTGAATTGATTCACGATCTGCGGAGTGATGGTGTAGGTGTCCTGCAGGTCGGCCCAGTGTCCGGCGACGATGGAGCCGGTGTCGTTGAGGTAGGGCACAGGCAGGATATTGGTGGTCGCGGTATAGGGAACGGCGTGGCGATTACCGCCTGCGACGGCCATGGATAGTCGGTTGCTGGCGGAGATGTCCCAGTCGATGCGTCCGGAATAGAGCCAGTTTTTGTAGCCGCTGGGGATGCCTCCCAGCCAGTTGTTCTGGATGCCGGAGACCTGAGGCTGAGGTAACCACTGAAGCATGTATTGGGTGATTGGGGATATTTCGCCCGCGGGAATCACGTTCGGCGTCGCAACGCCGTTCTTCAATCCCATGTACTGCTGTCGGGTGCAGGTGGTGGGAGTGGGGCAGTTGAGGGTGGTGGGGTCATATATCTTGTAACCCGGGGTTCCGGTGCCTACGAGTTCAGTGAAATCGCCGTTGCGCATCAACGTGGTTGGGACTGAGGTGGAACTCGGATTGACTCCCGAGTAGGAGCCGAATTTGTCATACGCGGCAAAGAAGAACAGCCTGTCGTGTCCGCTGAAGAGACGCGGAATGCTGATTGGACCGCCGATTTTGAAGCCATATTCATTCTGTCGTTCTGCGGGCTTTGGTCCCGGAGCGGATGTGACA
>JALYIG010000313.1 GCA_030775885.1 Acidobacteriota bacterium
CTGCTCTGCGCCCAGGTGGGCATCGCAGGATCGGCCACCATTGGCAAGAGTGTCATCCTCGCCGGGCAGGTTGGCGTGGTTGGGCATTTGAGCATCGGCGATGGTGTCATTGTCACCGCGCAGTCCGGAGTCGGTGGGGACGTTGCCCCAGGGGCCACGGTCAGCGGTTCTCCCGCGTTCGAGAACGTGAAATGGCTGCGCGCGACGTCTCTCTTCCAGCGGCTTCCCGAACTCATCAAAGAACTGAGAAAGAAGGATTCTTCAATTAGTCATAAGGAGTAAGATAGCGCAACGCAGATCGAGCGCATCCAATTGCTAGTGCATTCCGAACCACCTCCATTTAAAGGTCCAGAACTCGTCCCCTCTCCGGGCGTAACCGTTCTGCTGCTCGACGATGACACGGTGAATCTTCATCTTCGTTCCACCATTCTCCGCCAGCACGGCTACGCCTCCGTCACCGCCACCACCATCGAGGAGGCAAACCAGTTGCTGGACCGGATTGACATCGCCGTTCTCGATTATCACTTGGGAGCCGGACAATTCGGCACCGAAGTCGCCGCCAAGCTTCGCCGCCGCCGGCCGGAGGTCCCCATCATCATCATGTCGGCAACGCTGGAACGCCGTTTTGGAGGAGTAGAGGACATGCATCTTTTGAAAGGGCACAGCTCCATTGACGACCTGCTCGCCGCCCTCGGTTCTCTTGAAGCCCGTCGTCGCGGAGCGCGTGTCGTGGTCGACGCGCGAGACTTCTACTACTCGCGCATCTCGCTCGCCATCGGTTCCGACGTGCTGGTGCAGATCCTCGACTCGGGTGGCAACTGGATCTACTGCAACGAGACGGCCGCCGATTACCTGAACCACCCGCGCGAATGGTTTACCGGCCGCAACCTCTTTGCCGAATTGCCGACACTTCCAGCCGACTGGACGAATACCCTCCGCGCCGTAGCGGAGACCCGCGAAACCTACATCGACCGCACTAGCAGGAGCCTTTTCTTGCATCCGGATGCCGGCGGCCAGAACTACACCTGGAGCGTTCTCGCCTTCCCCATTACGCTGCACGATGGGCGACCAGGGGTTGTGCTGACGGCCCGCATCCTTGAGAAGACGCCTACACTTTTCGCCTGAATCCGTATAAGTAAAAAGCCCCACCCCATCGCACTGGCGAAGGGATGGGGTCTGTCTGCGCTTTGCTATGGGGTAGCCGGAGCAGCCTTTTTCGGCATTGCTGCCGCCTTGGGCTTCCAGAACGGATCGGCCTTAATCCAATCATCGGGGGGATAGCTCATCTTGGGATTGAATTCGAAGAGATTGGTCGCCTGCGACTCCAGGCAGGACGCCGTCAGTTCCCTCACCTTCTTCATCCCATCCGATCCCATCGCCGCCGCGAACTTCTTGTCGTCGTTCATGCTCGCATCATCCTCGGCGAGAGAGGCCATCTTGGTGACCGCGATGTACATGCCACCGTTGTCGGCTCCGTAGTAGCTCTCAAAAGTGGCCCAGTTCGCCGTGGGAATCCCGGAAAAGCCCTTGATATACAGCTTCACCAGTTCCTGCCATTCGGCGCGGTGGCCCGGTTTTACCTTGTAAGTGGATATTTCGAAGTAGCGGTCGTGCACAATGTCCCCGGTGTGGAGGCTCAACTCGGGGTCAAAGGTAAAGACGCCCTGGTCGAAGTCGGTAAGCAGATCGCCATCCGCAACAGTCGCGTGGTCGAGCGCCGCAGCGAGTGCCGGGTTCTTTCCCACGGCATGGTTGTCCTTCTCCCACGCTTCGAACGACGGATAGCCGAAGAAGAACAGCGCCCGCGGCTTGCCGGACAACGATTTCGCGGCAAAATAATGCGACTGCCACTTGGCTGCGGCGAGTGCGTTCACGAACGCGCTCTCACTCTTCTCGTGGATCGCGCCATCCTTCCCAGGTTTGGTGAACTCCCGGTCGATGACCAGCACTTTGGGAGGACCAGTCATGTCCGCCGGCATTTCCTGCGCGGCCATCACTCCAAGACCACTCATTAGAAGGCACAACCCTGTAGACAGTCCTAATAGATTTTTCATCGTTGACCTTTCGAAATCGAATTTGCGATACGAAAATCGGACAGGACAAACCCATTCAGCTCAGCCTGAATCTGCCTGATAGGGGCCCAACAACAAGGGAGGGAAAAGGTACGAAACCGAGTGTAATCCAATACGAAGATGAAAGGCCGCCGGTGCAATGCCTTTTTTGCAGGATCTTGGGCAGGCCAAGATCCAACCGGCCTCAGGCGCAACGGCCGCCAGTCCACCTGTTACCCTTATTGCCGGATGCGTCTTCTAAGACTCCTGCTATCGCTTATTGCAGCTCTCGCCCTTGCGGGCTGCCGCTCGGCGTTTATCGAAACGACCATCTCAAACCGCACAGCCGAGCCTCTGACGCTGATCGAAGTGGACTACCCTTCTGCCAGCTTCGGGACGCAGGCATTGGCTCCGGGGCAGGACTTCCACTATCGATTCAAAGTCCTTGGAGACGGCCCAACGACGTTGCTTTGGACCGACGAGACACATCGCGACCGGAAAATCTCCGGGCCGTCTTTGCGCGAGGGAGATGAGGGCAAACTGGCCATCACCTTCAACCCCAACGCCGACCCCAGGTGGGGTCTTCAGTTGAGCAACCGCTAGTCAGAGCGATAGAACGCCAGCTAGTCGTTGATTGAAGTCGTCCGCCGCATGGGCTGCCTGCCCTCTCGCGGCAATGTCAATCTCTCGCGGCTTTCATCAGAACGCCGCTTTTGCTCGATCGAGATAAACGTGCCCGCGATCGCGAATATCCCCACAGTTGTTAGAAAAATACCAGTCAGCATCAATGTTGCTCCTGTTCTCTGTTCATGGATTTCTGCAAAAACCACCTTCCACGGCGACATTCTTGCTTTTCTTCAGTTGTCGCCCAAAAGCTTCCATGTTCTAAGATGCAGTTTTCGTCTCATGCGAATCCTTGGCCTTCAATTCGAGTCGAACAAAACGGTCCTTCCCGAATAGCGATATCCTGTAAACCAGACTGTAACAGATAACTTGGATTCGTAAGTTACAGGAGGTGCACGAGATTCGCCCTATGCCGCAAGGTTACTTCATCACCTTCGAGGGCCTTGATGGCTCCGGAAAAACTACGCAGCTTCGCCGACTGGCAGCCTGGCTTACGGCGTCCGGACGCACCGTCGTCACTCTGCGCAACCCAGGCTCCACGCCGCTGGGCGACCGAATCCGCTCTATCCTGCTGGATTCGCGCTCTGAATCGTCGCACGGCGCCATCACTCCGCTCACGGAGATGGCGCTGATGTTTGCCGATCGTGCCCAGTCGATTGCGGAGGTCATCGCGCCCGCGTTTGCCGCGGGAAGCATCATCCTATGTGACCGCTACACTGACTCATCCGAGGCCTACCAGGGCGCCGGCCGACAACTCGGGACCGAGCGCATTCTTGCCATGCATGCGGCCGTCTGTAACAACTTGCAACCCGACCTCACGCTTCTGCTCTTACCGTCACTTAAGGCTTCGCTGGCACGCGCCCGCCGCCGCAACCATCATCACGTCGAGAAGGAAGGCACCGACGAGAACCGCTTCGAGCGCGAGTCCGATGAGTTCTACGGACGCGTTCATGCCGCTTACAAGCAAATCGCGGCACGCGAACCTCGGCGCGTCGTCACCATCTCGGACCAGCCAGACACAAAGGATGCACTGGCGGAGGCTCGCATTGAAGCGATCGAGATGCGAATCCGCCAGGCCGTTGCCGAACGCATCCCCGGACTGAAGTTCTGATCCCACCGATATGATCTACAACCTTCCTCCCGGCCTGAAGTACCCGCTGCACTTCTACGTGAACAAGCCGTGGGTTAGGCTCGGCGAGCCGATCCTGCTGTTCGAGTACCTGCACCGAACCTTCGGAAACATCGCCCACTATCGCTTCATGGGCACGCCCATCATCTTCGTCAACGAACCGGAGTACATTCAGGAAATCCTGATCAACCAGGCCTCGAGCTTCGTGAAGGAGCGCACCGTCCGCCGCATGAAAGTGCTGCTCGGCGAGGGCCTTATCACCTCGGACGACCCTATACACAAGCGCCAGCGCAAAATAGCCGCGCCCGCCTTTCATCGACAACGCATCGCCGGGTACGCGGACAAAATTGTCGACATAGCAGTCCATACGCGCGACCGCTGGAAGCCGGGCGAAACCATCGACATCGCCTCCGCCAGCATGAGCCTTTCGCTCGAGATCGTCGCGCGCACTCTGTTCGACACCGAAGTGACGGCGGACGTCCGCAGCATCAATGATGAGGTCAACACGATCATGGGCCTCTACAACCTCATCGTCGCGCTGCCCCGGCTGGAGTCGTATCTCCACTGGCCGCTGCCCGGCGTCTCAAAGTTCCGCCGCTCGCGCGACCGCCTCAACCGCATCGTTGAGCGAATCATTCGCCAGCGCCGCGAAGAGATGGCGGCCGGTCCTGCGCACAGCGATCGCGGCGACCTGCTCTCAATGTTGATCGCCAGCCGCTATGAGCCGTCCGATCAGCCAGCCGCGGACCAGGGTATGTCCGACGAGCAGATCCGCGACGAAGTTCTCACCATCTTTCTTGCCGGATATGAAACCGTCGCGAATGCCCTTGCGTGGACATGGTACTGCCTGTCTCAGAACCACGACGCCGAATTGCAACTCCACGCCGAACTCGACAGCGTCCTGGCAGGCCGCCTTCCCACCCTGACCGACTATCCATCCCTCCGCTACACCGAGCAGGTCTTTGCCGAATCCATGCGGCTCTATCCCCCCGCGTGGGCCATGGGACGCCGCTCGACCAAGCCAGTCACGCTTGGCCCATACCACATCCCCTCCGACGCGCACTTCTTTTTCTCGCAATACATCATGCAGCGCAGCGCGGAGCACTTCCCCGACCCGCTCCGCTTCGATCCCACGCGCCACTCACCGGAGGCAAAGGCTGCCCGCCCGAAGTTCGCCTACTTCCCCTTCGGCGGCGGCGGACGCCAATGCATCGGCGAATCCTTCGCGTGGATGGAAGGCGTGCTCGCTCTCGCCACCATCGCGAGCCGTTGGCGTCTGGAGTATCTCGGCACGACTCCGCCCGTCCCCCAGGCAAAAATAACGCTGCGTCCTCGCGACCCACTGCTCATGCGTCTCGTGCCGCGCTGATCAAAAAAAACCTTTGCAAAGCGGAGGCTTTTTATTGGAACGGGTGTTCCTATAAGAAAGCTCATGCCAATCGTCCAGAGATGTCACGTGAAGCTTCACCGTCCACTTCCGCTAGCTCTGTCGCTGCTCGCGACCCTTGCGGTGTCAGGATGCGGCGCGGGACCAGTACCCCAATTTCAACTGGCGGCGGGACCAGCACTCCCAACTACACCGCCTGCAGCGCGCAGCAGGTCCCTAATTGGCGGACGACCGCGTTTCAGTCCAATTACCAGGCCGCCCTCCAGCAGCTGATCAGCCACTACGGATCGAATCCCAGCATCGGGTACATTCGCGTCGGGCTGGGTCGCGGCGGCGAGATCAACCTCCCGCAGGGCTGGAACGACTCGACCTCTGGCGCCTGCTACCGCGCATACACAACGACCTGGGGATATACCGCTGGCGCCGATGCGACCTTCACCTGGAACGCGTACCTGCAATCCATGGTGCAGTACGAAGGCACCCTCGCCTCACCCAAACAGCTTCTGGTCAGCATCACGCCCGTCACGGGAACGGGCATTCTGGTAGATGACTTCATGGCACCAATCGCCGTCGCCAGCGGCCTCTCTTTCGGCGCTCAGGGTCTACAGGCGTCCGACATCTCCAATTACCCCAACTGCGGTGCCGACTGGTGCAATCTCTTCGCACGCTTCCCAAACACGCCCGTCCGCGAAATGCAGACCCTTGCGCAGAGTTGTCCCGTTGGGACAACATGCGTCAATTCGCTGTCTAGCTTGACCGGCCCACTGGACCCGCTTATTCCGTTTGCTCTCGCGCATGGATCGAACGACTTGGAAATCTACTATCAGGACTGGCTCATCGCCTACGACTCAGCCTACGCAAGCTCTGTTGGTGCGAGCAGTTCCAGCGCAGCCTATCAGGCAGCTATCAAGAAGGCGGTGGGCACCTCCGGCGTCACAGTGCAGCTTCTCTTTCCGCCGCAAGTCGGCAATCCTGACTACCCGGCGGTGCAGCAATACCTTATGACGAACCCCGCAGTGATCGGGGTTGTCATCGACATTGACTGGTCTGACATCGACATCGGAAACGCCTCTGCCGGGACGCATTCCAGCTATAGCTTCGCCATCCCCGACGCAGTCATCCAGCCGTGGATCGCGGCCGGCAAGACCGTGAACATCGTGTTCCAGAACACGACCTACGGCGGCGGAAGCAATTGTCCTGCTACCGGCTTCGGCTCAAACGGCAGCGTGGGCAGCAACTGCGCCATGCCGCCCTGGATGTGGACGGCACTGTCCCACTAGCTGGACTGCAGCTACTTTGACGGCACACTCGCAGGAGGCACCAACCCGTTCATGCGCAGATATTCCACCATCTGTCCGTAGTGATCGAACGCATGCGACACGCCAAACTCTGCCAGTGTCGCCCGCGTATAGATTCCCGGCTCCTGGATCGAGACCACCTCAAACGCATTCGCGACGGTCAGAGTCGCTATCGCCTTGTGCGCGAAGGCGAACGATGCAGCCAGCGCTGATACGATGTCGTCCTTCTGGGTCAGTTTCGCAAGGCCCGCCATGTCGGCGTCTGGCTTCATTCCGCTCACCGTCATGTAGAAAAAGTAGTTTGCCTGCGCAACGTGCGTGGCCTGCGCAGCGAATGTTCGCACCGTCGCGAACTCCGTAGTCTGGCCGGGCACAAAGATCGCCGCACTCGGCGCAAACGCGAATTTCTCTGCTGGCATGGCCTTCACCGCGCCCATCATCTCCGTCTCGATCAGGCTAAGCTGCGAATCGACTGCCTTGGACGGCGCCGCCATCGTTCGTGCCGCTGGGCCGGAACCCGTCGGCATTGCCATTTGCGCATTCGCCACAACAGAACTAGCCGCCAACACCAAGCATCCTGCTACCATCCGTGAACGCATATTCCACCTCATTCGAATTTTCCCGCTAAACGGCCAATCCTAGCATTTCACAGCCCGTATGTGCTCAGGAAACAGTACGCCCCAGTGCCGCCCCCAGTGCCACAGCTACCAGCCCGAATACCAGGCTGGCCGCGACGTACAGGATGGCAATCCAGAACGCGCCACTGCTCAGGTTTGAAAATATCTCCCACTCAAACGTGGAAAATGTCGAGTACGCGCCGATGAACCCGATCGGAATCAGATAGCGCAACGCAGGATTGAAATTTGTGTGCCGGTTCAGCACTTCGAGCGACAGCCCGATAAGGAAGCACGCCGACAAGTTGATGACCAATGTGCCGTACGGAAACTTGATCCCCAGCCGGTCGCCCACGCTGGTTCCCACAGCGTAACGGGCCACCGATCCTAACGCGCCGCCCAGTGCAATGAAGAAATACTTCTGCAAGTTGCTTTGCTCCTGTTTTTCGTTCCGACCGGCGGAAATTCAATCGGACAGCACCTGATAATAACTCGCCTCGGGAAAGGCGCATGACTGGCAGAGCGTTCGCATCGCTCCCCCATCCTCTTCGCGAACGATCTCGCGATCATAATTGATGCCCTCGCCGCATACGTCACACGCGATCCGCGCCGACTTGTACCCTGGCATCTCTCGCCCGTGCAGTGGGATGCTCACCCACTGCGCGGAGAATAAGTCCTGATCCGGCATCTCGCGATACGCCAGCATCTGCTGCGCGTTCTTTCCCTCGATATGCGGATACATCTCCTGCGCCCGTAGCTTCGACGACTCCAGCGCAGCAATCCGCACCGCGCGTCCGCCCGCAATAGCCTCAATCCCAAGCGCAGGATCAGCGGGCCGCCCCAGGTCCAGAAAACTTGCCGCCATCTTGCCCCAGTCGCGAAACTTCAGCGCGCGCTTGCCCAGACGGCATCCCGTGACCACCGCAATCGCATCTGTGGCGCAGCGGTCGATCTCCACAAACGTTACCAGTCGCTTGCGGTCCGCCCGCGTCACCAGACCACGCGGATCGTCGATGCCCAGCATCCTGCAGCCCAGTATGGCCATGCGCACGCCTAGGACCTGCCCTGCGCACAAATGCCCATGCGCAGCCTCGGCGTCTCGCAGCAGTGTATCCAGGGTCTCCATAAACCGATGATACTGCTGGTCAT
>JALYIG010000314.1 GCA_030775885.1 Acidobacteriota bacterium
AAGGCGAGATGCAGAAGCTGGTGCAGATGGAAGACCGCCTGCGCGAGCGCGTGGTTGGGCAGGACGCCGCGCTCACCGTCGTTGCCAACGCGATTCGCCGCAGCCGTGCAGGCCTCAGCGATCCGAAGAAGCCCATCGGAAGCTTCATCTTCCTCGGTCCCACCGGCGTCGGCAAAACTGAAACCGCGCGCGCCCTCGCCGAGTTCCTCTTCGACGACGAATCCGCCATGGTCCGCATCGACATGTCCGAGTACATGGAGAAGCACGCGGTCGCGCGTCTGATCGGCGCGCCCCCGGGCTACATCGGCTACGACGAAGGCGGCCAACTTACCGAGGCGGTCCGTCGCCGTCCCTACGCCGTCATCTTGTTCGACGAAATCGAGAAGGCGCACAGCGATGTCTTCAACGTGTTGCTGCAGGTGCTCGACGACGGCCGACTTACAGACTCCAAGGGCCGCACCGTCGACTTCAAAAACACGGTGCTGATCATGACCTCGAATCTTGGCGCCTCCCAGCTCGCAACCTCATGGGCCGAGGGAGAAGAGGGCTTCGCTGAGGCCAGTGAGCGCGTGATGGGCGTACTGCGCGAGCACTTCCGCCCCGAGTTCCTCAACCGCATCGACGACGTGGTGGTCTTCCATCCGCTCGGCGAAGAGCAGTTGGAACACATCATCGAACTCCGCCTCAAGGACCTTGAAAAGCTGCTGGCCGATCGCCACATCACCATCGAGCTAACGCCCGCAGCGCGCAAGGCGATCTTCAAAGCAGGCTACGACCGCGCCTATGGAGCACGTCCACTGAAGCGCGCTATCCAGCGCCTGGTGCAGGACCCGCTCGCCACGAAGATCCTCGACGGCACGGTTCGCCACAGCGATCACGTCACAGTCGACGCCGGTAAATCCGGCCTCACCTTCGCCGTCACTTCTGCCGCTTCCTAGCAGAAGTGATGTGCGCTGTGCCCTTGCAAACCCAGTCGCCAATCCATATCGTGGATAGCCGACGATAGATTGGACTGTTAAAAGATGGCAATCACCAGCGTTACCCCTGCCCGCACCGGCATCGGCAGGAGCTCAACGGATTACCGCGCCATGACCATCGCGACGGTTCTCTTTTTCATGTGGGGATTTCTCACCTGCCTGAACGACATCCTCATCCCCCATCTCAAGGGCATCTTCGAGCTGGATTACGCGCAGGTGATGATGGTGCAGTTTGCCTTCTTCTCCTCCTACTTTGTCTTCGCGCAACCGGCCGGCTGGCTGGTGGAATGGCGTGGCTACAAGCAAACTATGGTGATCGGATTGCTCGTGATGGCGGCAGGCGCGCTGCTTTTCCTGCCCGCCTCCTCACTGGCTTCCTTCAATGTGTTCCTTACCGCGCTGGTCATCCTCGCCGCCGGAATGACCTGCCTCCAGGTCGCTGCCAACCCCTACGTCACCAGCCTTGGACCAGCAAACACCGCCGCCAGTCGGCTCAACTTCTCGCAGGGGTTCAACTCGCTGGGAACCACCATCGCGCCACTGGTCGGCGGAGCGCTCATCCTCGGCGGCACGCAGATCGCGCCGGAAAAACTGCACTCGCTCTCTGCCGCGCTGATCCAGACATATCGCGCCCAGCAGGCCTCGTCGGTACGCCTGCCCTACCTCGGCATCGGCCTCACCCTGGTCGCTCTCGCCGTCGCGCTTACTATCCTCAAGATGCCGCCCATGGTCACAAGCCATACCACCCAGGACTTTCGTCCCGGTGCCTATAATCAGGGCGATGGTTCCGCAGACAGTATCTGGCGTCACCCCTGGCTGCTGATGGCCGCTGCCGGAATCTTCCTCTACGTCGGAGCAGAAGTCTCGATTGGCAGCTTCCTGGTCAACTACTTCGGCCTGCCGCAGATTATGAATATGTCGCAGCAGACCGCCGCGAAATTCGTCGGCCTCTACTGGGGCGGCGCCATGATCGGCCGCTTCATCGGATCGGCGGTGCTGCAGCGCGTCAGCACCGGGCTGGTGCTGGGCTGCGCAGCCGTGGTTGCAGGACTGCTGGTCGTTACCTCGATGCTGACCCACGGACCCACAGCAATGTGGGCGATCATTGCCGTCGGCCTCTTCAACTCCGTCATGTTCCCCAACATCTTTACGCTCGGCCTGTGGAACCTCGGTCCGCTCACCAGCAAAGGGTCTGGGCTGCTGGTCATGTCTATTCTTGGCGGAGCGCTTCTGCCCCTGCTCGAAGGTCACGTGGCGGACAAGATCGGCGTGCAGCATGCGTTCTTCATCCCGGTCCTTTGCTACATCTTCATCGCAGCCTTCGGCTTCGCAGCCCGCAATCTCCTGACGACAGATGCACCGTTGGTCCACGATCCAGCCGCATAGACGCGCCTCCGTGCGAAGGTCGTCCTGGTGGCGCAGGTCGTACGAACCGCTTGCCTGCGCCACTCTGAGGCCCCAGCGCCTCCAGAGCCGAAGGCCGCAGTTTAGAATTCCCTAATGCCTTCAACCCCCGAGCGTCCAATCCCCAAGCGCATTGAACCACGTTGGCACGCCATGATTGCCCTGCTCGCCGTCGGAGGCTTGCGGCTCGCTCTCCCCGACGCCCTCTCCGTGGGACCCAAGTGGCTCATGTTGGTCGTTATCAGCGCGCTGATTGGTGCTTATGTCATCTCACTCCAGTTGCGCAACCTGCATCTCTGCGTGATGCTCGGCTACCTGCAACTGATCGTCGTCACCGCGGACATGTGTTTTTCGCTCGGGCTTCTACTCGCGGCGCTGCCCGCGCACACTCAGTCGCCCCTCGCCCTGCTGCGGTCCGCCGCCGCGCTGTGGGTTACCAATATCATCGTATTCGCTTCGTGGTATTGGCGTCTGGATGCCGGCGGACCGCATGCGCGCGAGATGCGCGGAGCCCACACCGACGGCGCCTTCCTCTTCCCCCAGATGACCCTCAGCGACGAGGCCCGCCGCGAGATGGGCGAAGACAACTGGAGCCCCGGCTTCGTCGACTATCTCTTCGTCGCCTTCAACACCAGCACCGCATTCTCGCCCACTGACTGCCCCGTCCTCAGCCGCTGGGCCAAAGTCTTCATGATGCTGCAGTCTCTGCTCTCCTTCACCACGGTCGTCCTGCTGGCCGCGCGCG
The DNA here is from genome assembly GCA_030775885.1 of Acidobacteriota bacterium. Lineage (GTDB taxonomy): Bacteria > Acidobacteriota > Terriglobia > Terriglobales > Acidobacteriaceae > Edaphobacter. The sequence continues at coordinate 3,127 of JALYIG010000314.1, forward strand.
CTGTAAACATCCTGTAGCCGCCGTAGCTCCACCCGCCCAACCTCCACGCTAACGCGGGGGTTTACCATGACCTCAGCCGAATCCGAGGCACATTCGCGATGAAGCTGCTCTCCGCAGTTCTTCTCTTCACCGTAGTCCCTGCCGTTGCCGCACCCGCTGCACCACGCTGGCCCAAAAGATTCCTACCACCGGAAGGGTCGCCGAATACCACGCCGAGCCGTACTACTACTTCGTCACCCAAACCGACATCACAATCCTCAGTGTCACCGACGCCGGCCATCACCCAATCTCTCCCGCAGCCGATCCTGTCTTCGCCCACCTGCTGCGAACTTTCCAGCAATATCCACGTCAATTTGCCTATCCTCATCTCAATGCGAGATTCTGTACGGGATGACCTCGAGCCTCAATCCGCACCCCGGGTCTGCCGCCGGCTCGCTCGCTGAGTCTTCCTCCCGCATCATCGGCACCGGAGAGATGGCCGATCGCGTTCGCGCCTACGACTGGAGCTCCACGCCGCTCGGCCCAATCGAATCCTGGTCGGCCGAACTGATCACCATCGTCAATCTCACTCTCAGTTCTCCCTCGCCGGCGCGCACCATGTGGGGACCGGACTTCATCCTCATCTACAACGACGCCTATCGCTCCTACCCTGGGCCGCGCCATCCGTACGCTCTCGGCAAGGCTGCGCGAACCATCTACGAGGAATCGTGGCCTGTCGTCGGTCCGCTGCTCGAGAAGGCCTTCGCCACCGGCGAGACTTTGTTTTACGAGAAACTGCTGGTCCCCCTGCCGAGCGACCGTGGAATGCGGGATCACTATCTCAACTACTCCTTCAATCCCATCTTTGAGAACGGCAAAATCGTGGGGCTCTTCGGACCCCTGCACGACGTCACTGGAGAAGTTACCGCCGCCCGCAAGCTGCGCGAGAGCGAGGCTCGCGCTGGCCGCATCCTGCACTCCATCGGCGATGCCGTCATCGTTACCGACGCCGACGCCCGCGTCATCCGTATGAATCCCGTCGCCGAGCGACTCACCGGATGGACCGAGGCCGACGCCGCCAGCCTTCCCCTGGGCAAGGTCTTTCACATCGTCAACGAAGAGTCTCATCAGATCGTCGAAAGCCCCGTCGCCAAGGTCAAACGCACAGGAGCCGCAGTTTCGCTTTCCAATCACACCCTGCTCATTCGCCGCGACGGAACGGAGATCTCCATCGACGACAGCGGCGCGCCCATCCTGGACGACAACGGCGAACTCGCCGGCATCGTGCTCATCTTCCGCGACATCAGCGAGCATCGCCGCATGGAGCAGCAGCGCGAGCAGTTGCTGCGCGAAGTACGCGCGCGCTACGCAGAAATCGAAGCCACCTACAACAGCGCCGCCATTGCCATGGCGCTGATCGACGCCCGCGACTTTCGCTATCTCCGCGTCAATCAAAAGCTGTGCGACATCCTCGGCCTGCCGCTGGAGAAAGTCGTTGGATCGAAAGTACTCGAGGTGGCGTACGCAGTGCCCGGCATCGAGGACGCACTCAAGACTGTAGCCGCAGGTCATTCGGTCGTCGGCGGAATGCTCGAGGGCGAGCTCTCAACCTCGCCCGGCGTCAAGCGATTCTGGACCATGGATTACACGCCCGTCTTCGGCCCGGACGGCTCAGTCGTCGCCATCGCTGCTGCCTCGGCCGAGATCACCCGCCAGAAACAGGCTGAGGCTGCGCTGATGCAGTCGGAGAAGCTCGCCGCCGTCGGCCGCCTCGCCGCTTCAATCGCCCACGAGATCAATAACCCGTTGGAGTCCGTCACCAACCTGCTCTATCTCGCACGAGCCGCAGATCCGCCGGCAATCGTGCAGGAGTATCTCGAGACCGCTGAGCGGGAACTCCATCGCGTCTCCGCCATCACCAATCTCACCCTGCGCTTTCACAAGCAGACAACCCATCCGACTGACGTGAGTTGCGACCGCCTGATCGGAGAGGTGCTCAGCATCTATCACGGCCGCATCATCAATTCCAACATCAGCATCGAGAAGAAAAAGCGCGGGGAGCGCACCGTCTGCTGCTTTGAGGGCGAGATCCGCCAAATCCTGTCGAACCTGATCGGAAACGCCATCGACGCTTTGCATCCCGGCGGCGGACGTCTGCTGCTGCGCAGCCGCGAAGGCCGCAATCACCGCACTGGCGAACAGTGTCTCGTAATCACCGTCGCCGATACCGGACCCGGCATGTCCCCCGAAACTCTCGGCCGCGTCTTCCAGCCCTTTTTCACCACCAAGGGATTCAGCGGCACCGGCCTCGGCCTGTGGATCAGCCAGGAGATCGCAACCCGTCATCACGGAACACTGTCCGTCCGAAGCAGCCGTCGCCCAGGCGCCTCGGGCACAGTCTTTGCGCTCTATCTTCCCTTCGCCGCCGCCGCCCGCTAACCCGCCAGGCGCCGCAGTCGTTCGGAGTCGCGCAAGGCCGCCCGCGCCACCGGCTTTCTCTGGTTCGCCACCGCGTCGGCGATATTCCGCAGCACTCCGCGCGCCCCGGTCTCGGCGACAAGGCTCTTGAACGCATCCAGGTAGTTTGGCGATTCCGCCAGGCACATTACCGGCACACGCAACCCTGTCGCACGGATCATCATGGTGAGCCGCTCGCGGCTCTCCGCCGGGATGGATTGTCCCATCAGCACCAGGTCGTAGTCGCCTTCCTGGAGCTGCTCCATCGCAGCTCCCATCGAGGACGCGGTGGACACAAAGTAGCCGCCAGACCGCAACGCTATCCGTTGCGCGTCCAATAATTCCTGATTCAGGCCAATGGCGAGGACGACCGTGATCGACATAGACACCTCCGTTGCGGAGTACTCAACCTCCTCGCTTCATCAGGAAGCGGAGGTTCTGCTCTGATAGAGAGAATTGCTGTCTTTGCGTCCGATCTATTGCCGGATAATTGGATCCCGACTTTTACCTGCCGGGCTGACGCCGAACTTCGGCGTCAGGGTGAAGCACGGGGGAGATCCCAAATTCTGAGACAAGATCGGTGCTTTCGGGCGAAAGCGCCGCCTGCGTAAATGCAGTCTATTCCTCATCTGCCGTTCTTGTGTCATCCGGACGACATTTATTTTGTCGGATTTCTCTTCTTTCCGGCGTTTGTTCCAGGCAACCGATTGCCTGGTCAATTCACCCCAGGCCGCACCATCCGCAGGTTCTTCACAATTGGTTCGATTGGGCGCCGCGGCGAAGGGCAATCTCCGCGAAACGCTTTCCTTGCCCCGGCCGCTCCCGTCCACTAAGCTGGTTGCATGTACGAAGACTTCTCTGTGACGGACCGCTGGACGGGCGAGGCGCTGCACGTCACCTGGCGCGGAACCCTGGTCGCCATCGCCACGCGCCACGCCGACGCGACCGACGTTCGCTTCGACGTCTCGGGCAAGCCGGTCTGGATTGCGCTGCCCAATCTCGCGTGGGTCGAAATGAAGCGCCGCACCGGCAATGTGATCACCGACTATCTCGCGGCGCAGGTCGCGGGGCTATATCTGAAGCAGGCCGTCGAGAGCGGATACGACAATGGCCGCGAAATGTACACCATGACCGTCGACGAGGTGCTTGCGCTGGCCGACACCGTGGTACGCGAGGCTGGAAGCACCGCCAACCTGCCATCGCTGCCCGTCATCAATGAGGACGAGAAACCGGAGCAAGGACTTCAGATGACGCTTCCCGGAGAGCCGGCGGAACCCGGCGTTGGCCCTCGCATCAACGCCATTCCGTAACGAATAGCCAGCGGCACACGCAAGTGTGTAGTTCTTCTGACTGCTTACGATCATCCAATCCCTGCACTTCTTTGAGGCACGCCCATGCTCACCCGCCGCCGCTTTATGCTTACGCTCCCCGCAGCCGCCGCTCTGCCGCGGTTTTCTCTGGCTCAGGGGTTCATCAATCCTCTAAAGAAGAAGGTGCCCGCGCCGCCGCCGCCAACTTTCGTCTACTACGGGACGGATACCGCGAAGGGCGTGGCGAAGGGGATCTACATGTCCCGCTTCAACCCTGCGACCGGACAGCTTACGCCTCCTATGCTGGCCGCTGCATCGCTGCGTCCGGCTTACATGGCGCTGTCGCCGGTGAGCGCCGGACATCGCCGCGTCTATGTCACCAACGAGGCTGGCGACGCTTCCGCGACTGTTTCCAGCTACCTGATGGATCCGGCGAACGGCGCGCTGCACCCGATCAACCAGGTGACGGCTGTGACCGCCGGACCTTGTTACGTTTCGGTGGACGCAACCGGTGAAACAGTGTTCATCGCCAACTACGCCGGCTCGTCGATTGCCAGTTACCGCGTGCTGCCCAACGGCGGTCTGTCGGAACCGGTGGAGAAGATCGATTACAAGAGTCCCAAGTTCGGTAAGCGCGGCCCGGCGGCGGCGCGGCAGGACGCTCCGCATCCTCACTCGGTGCACCTGTCGCCGGACAACCGGTTTTTGCTGGTCAACGACCTCGGCTCGGACACCATCACCGTCTTTCCCGTACAGCCGGGCGCGAAGCTGGGAACGCCTGCGGTGTTCACCAACGATCGCGCTGGATGCGGGCCGCGACACATCGCGTTCCATCCCAACGGCCGCTGGCTGTACTCGATCAACGAGATCGACTCGACCATCGACCTGTTCCATTGGTCCGCGACCAGCTCTCGGACCGATCCGCAGGGAGTGCTGATCAATACCGGCCACTTCGTGAAGACAGTTGCGCCGGACTTTCCGGCAGCGAAGAATACGGCCGCCGAGGTGGCGGTCTCGCGGGACGGCAATTTTCTGTACGCGTCCAATCGCGGCGAGGATTCGCTGGTGGTGTTTGCAGTTTCGCCCGATGACGGCAAGCTGACGTTGCTGCAGCGGATCAGCTGTGGCGGCAAGACTCCGCGGCACTTCACGCTGTCGCCGGACTCGAACAGCCAGTGGATTCTGTGTGGCAACCAGGATTCGGCGACGGTGACGGTGTTTCGGCGGGACGGAGCGTCCGGCAAGCTGACTGGACCTGCGCAGACGCTTCCGCTGGATTCGGTCATGTTCACCCTCTTCGCGTAGAGGGTACCCGTGGGGGTGCGGGATGGAGATTTGCGACGCGGCGACACATCAGGCGCGTACACGCCTCTGGCTGTCATTCTGAGCCGTAGGCGAAGAATCCCCGTATTTTTTCGCCACAGCCCCAGAACCCTACGCGATATTGCGCCTCCGCTGGAGTTAGCCCGGTCGACCTGCTCCGCAGTTCGCAGACGCTGGTGATCGACCATATTGAGAGGCCGACGGAGAATTAGTGCCATGGATCAAAGTCGCAAGTTCCCATCATTCGCCGCGGCGGTTGCCATCGCCACGGTCTTTCTGCAACCGGTGTCTGCGCAGTCGCCGGTCATCGCGACCAGCTTCGATGTTGCGTCCATCCGCCAGAACACTGCCTCAGACGGCCACCAACACATCTACAACGACCCGGCCGAGAGCCATCTCCGCGTAGTCAATTTGTCCGGGCGATCGCTGCTGCAGTACGCGTATGGTCTGCCCGAGAGCCAGATCCTCGGCGGCCCGCCGTGGATCGACTCGCCCATGTTCGACATTGACGCCAAGTCCGATGCCGCTGTGGA
>JALYIG010000315.1 GCA_030775885.1 Acidobacteriota bacterium
GTCCCGACTAGACGCCCTGCCTGCCTTCGATGTCAACGGCCGTCTTCTGGTGTTCGACGGCCGACTTGATAACTATACTGACCTGCAGCGCGAGTTACACTGCGAAGCGGAAATACTCGCTGACAGCGACATCGTCCTCAGAGCATATCAACGATGGGGTTGCGAATGCTTTGCTCGTTTTATAGGAGACTGGTCCCTGTGCCTTTGGGACGCCGTTGGTCGCACACTTTACCTTGCGCGTGACCACGCAGGTTCGAGAACGCTCTACTATTCCAGGGACGCCGTCGGCACCGTCATATGGGCAACATACCTCGACTCATTTCTCGTTACTGAGCATCTCCAGGAGCCAGATTCGCACTACATGGCCAGCTATTTGGCCATGTTGCCGGTCTATCGTCGCAGCCCATATCGCGATATTCAGAGTATTGTGCCCGGCCACTTCCTAGCTATCGGGGAGGGACGGATCGAAGATACCCAGTTTTGGACGCCGATTGTGAACGATCAGATCGTCTACAAATCCGACGAAGAATACCAATCGCATTTTCTGCATCTGTTGGAGCAGTCGGTCGCTCGCCGAGATTGTCCCGGAGCTCCGAGACTTGCCCAGCTTAGCGGAGGGATGGACTCAACTTCTATCGTTTGCCTGTCAGATAAGTGGCGAAAAGCCCAACAACCCACATGCGACCTGATTGACACAGTATCGTACTTTGATGATTCTGAACCCTCATGGAACGAACGTCCCTACTTTACGCTTGTGGAGGCGAGGCGCGGCAAAACCGGTATTCACCTGGATGCAGGTCGCAACCGCAGCAAGTTTGAGAAGCCCACGGGAGCTGGTGCGCTCTATCTCTATCCCGGAATAGACCAAAGCAATCTCCAACACGATATTTATTTGCGAACTTTTACGAAATCCCCTGGATTCCGATCGATCCTGTCTGGAATCGGGGGCGATGAACTGACGGGTGGTATTCCGAATCCTACGTCGGAACTCGTCGATCATCTTGTTGCGGGAAGGCTGGCCACTGCAACGCACCGTGCAATTGCCTGGAGTTTGGCAAACCGCACATGTCTCGTCGACTGTCTTGCGCAAAGCGTACGCTTTTTGGCAGATCATTTAAGCCTGTCATACCTCGACCAGTCCTGGTCATCGATACCTTGGCTGACGACGAAGTCGAGGGAAATTTGCCATGCTTCTGTTCGAGAGCTGCCAATAGTCGCATACCGCCCGTTTTCCATACGTCCCGGTGCGATCGACTCGTGCCAGACGTGGTGGTACACCCTCCGCACTCAGCCCCATCTCAAACCCAGCGAAATCTATCGATACGAGTTTCGATATCCCTATCTGGACAGAGACTTGGTTGACTACTTGTTGAGAATTCCACAAGAACAGCTGTCGCGACCCGGACGACGGAGGGCAATGATGCGTAGGGCTCTAGTGGACATTGTTCCAAACGAAATACTGGAACGTAGCAGAAAAGCGTTCTTGCTGAAGACCCCATTGGCACAGATTAGTGCCTTGGCGCCTCGATTCCAGCAGCTGCTCGATACTTCGGCGCTGGTTGATGGCGAATTCATCGATAGGGACGCATTTCGACAGGCCCTTGACAACACGATTACCGGTCGAGACCTACGTTGGTGGGGATTGATACGGCGAACCATTGGTCTCGAAACTTGGCTGGCAGCTCGAGCACAGCAAGGTCACCAACGCCACTCGACCCAAATTTGCGTGACCGGGCGTCAGACGTCGGTCGCATAAAAGGCTCCCCGCTTCGTGAGGTAGAAATCTGACTTTGCGAGGTGAGGAAAATCAGCACAAATGAGAGGAGTACTACCATGAACATGAACTACGTAAAACCACAGCTGCTTAACGTAAAGAAGGCGTCCTCCGCAATTCTCGGGGCGAAGCCGGCCGGCCCGCAAGACAGCGATTCGGGAAGCAACCAATCAACCAACACCGCCTTCAGGAGCGACGAGTAGTCAGTGCTGCAAGGCACGATGAAACGATTACCCCTGACATTGTATTTGTTTGAGGAATCTGACGGAACTCTGTTGTTCTACGTCTTCTGGCTCACGCTTATCCAGTACAAATGTGCGAGCCAGAAGACATCCTTTGCAGCAAATATGACTCTCCAAGTCTGGCCCCCGCTCGTCTATCAAAACTTACATAGATCGGCATTGAAACGCGAAACCGACAGTGACTCAGATCTTATTGTTCGCCTATCTGGCTGCGCAGTTTCTCCCAACGGTGGTACTGGTCAGGGTCTTCGGGATTGGGACGCTCGTACCCTTGAAGCCAAAATCGAAACCAGTCAATATTCCGCTGGAGACTCCACATCCGAGCGACCGGGTTCTCTACTTGGTGCTGCTCAGTAGGGTAGTAGTACATCTCCACCGGTTTGTTTTGTTTCTTCAAGGCCGTGAACACCTCAAAATGTAAAGCCAGATTGTTTGGCGGTTTTTGCGGATCGTCGTCCTTGAGTCCGTATCCCATCACCTCTTTCAGCAGAGGCGTATGAATCTTTTCGGTGTTGAACGATACGGAATAATCTTTCCAATTTTGTAGGGTCTTCCCGTAAGGCGGACCACCGTACATTGCATCGTCGTTTCGCATGAGACCATCCGAATGCAAATACCAGTATGAGCCGTAGGAATACTCCACATTGTCAGTCAACGAAGCGGCCCGCGCTCGGATCTTCGAGTGCATGAGAGCATACTCTGTATACCATCCGCCGCGACTGAAACCGATGATTCCTATATTTGTCGGATCAATCATTTTGCGACTGTCGAGATACCGGACGGCACTTTCCAGCAAATCCATTTTGAAGACCGCCTCGGCGATTCCCCCCGGATAACCTTTCGGATAATAGTTCCGTTCAGGATTATCGTTACTCGGTGTGGACCTCATCAGATAGATGATGCCGTCGTCGGCCAACATGCCCCTTGCGAATGAAGGAACGTGGCTCATGCCGGAGTCGCATACAAAATCACCGTTATACAGGATCGAACCATTCTCTATCACTAAGGGGTATCGTCGATCTGGGTCGTAGTCTGGGGGAAGGAGCAATACGCCGTCAGCATGATATCCAGTCGACGTAGTCCATTGAACTTGTATTATCTGCGGCATAACAAGTTTCTCAACTTCGGGGTTTAGCTTGACGATCACTTTCAATTGCGATGTGCCGAAATCGTATGCGACCAACTGTGGGGCTGTGGACGCATCCTGATACTCCCCAATAACGCGGGTGCCATCGGTAGTCAATGGGCCATTAGGTGACAGCCCTGGAAGAGGTAACTTTAATGAGGATTTCTCCACCCATCGGATCCCTGTATGCTCCATTTTACGTATGGAACCATCCGCTGCTTGGATAAGCAGAGCGCCGGATTGCTCCCACGCGAGGGGTTCTTTCGCTGCTCGCGTTAAAACCTGAGTGACTTCGCCAGTCTTAATATCAACCGTAAATAAATGGGTATCATGATCGCTAGCAACCGATCTTTCCAGGTCCTGCTTTTCCCAGATGCTGTTGACGGGTGGAAGAGCGACCCTCGCGAATGAATGGCTATCAGGAGACCACACCGCATGACGTCGCAAGACTGGCGACTGAAGTGGGATAGATACGCTGTTTGTCGACAGATCGTATAGATAATTGACCAATAAGAATCCCCACGAATTCCTCAACATTGTGACGTGTGGGCTTGTCTCCCATTGAGGTGGCAGTTCATTTGGTGGCTCGATGCTGTCAACAAGGACATATCGGCCATCTGGGGAGAGACTTATATCCAACCCGCCGCCAACCCTAAACGATGAGAAAGTTTTCCCTGATAGAGGCGAAACAAATGTCAGGGGCTCGCCTTCCTGCCGGTTTCCGCTCGTCGATGTACGAATGATGCGGATCGCTCGCATTCGCGGCGCAGCAGCGTATCCACCGAGAGATGAACCTACGCGATACCCTCTTTCCATTGAGATATCTGTGATCGCATCAGTATTATTCTGCGTTACTAGCTTCACGGAAAGGGCGAATGTATTGCCGACATCATCCATCGAGTAGTCGCCGACATCTTCAGTGGAATCGCTAAGGACCTTGAGAGCCGTGGTTTCTGTATCGACCAGCGCAAGAACGCCTTTCCCCTGAATCTCAATGAGGGACGCTATGTGCTTGCTATCCGGCAACCAGTGAAGCTCGGAAATGCGGTCTTTTGTGAGGATCGGAGTCGCTGTCTCATCAACATCTCCGTTAACGGGGATGACATATAGAGCATAGTGATTCTCATTGTTAGTAATGTCCGGCTGCTGCACGACATAAGCAACCTTTGTATGGTCGGGACTCAACTGCAATGACGACTCGCGCGACAGATCGTCACTTGGCAAATATCGGATGCCCGTACAGACCTCAGGGGTCAAGTACTTCTCTTGACCCCTCATTGAGCGGCACCAGCATCCCGCGGCGAGCGATAACGAAATAATGCAGAGTGTCTTGAGCGTAAATAGCGATCTCATAGGTCTCCTAATAGTGGTCTCGATCAAAAAGCCAACGCATGCAGCCGTTGTGTATAAGCCGCGTCGCTCAGAACGCTAGCTTTAAGGAGAGCTGAAACGATCGCGGGCCTCCCTGTTGGTATTGAGGAGCCACGGTAGTTAGGCTCTGGCTCAGGGTTGACGTTGCTTGCCCGAACAACGCATCTGACAAAGTGGTGTCGACAGCTCCGAAGTTTGGATGATTGAGTATGTTGAAGGCATCCGCATGGAACTGTAAGGATGTCGAATCTGTTATGTGGAATGCTCGGCGAAGCGACAGATTAAGCTGCACCTCGTCAAAACCGCGGAAATAGTTACGCGGGACGGTTCCATTCTGCGTTGCAGATGCATTAGCTACGAAGGCCGCCGAGTTGAGAGACCTGCCACCGGGATATAGATCGGAATACAAGTAATAGCGTTTTCCGCTAACGAAGTTCACGCCACCGCGATACTGCTGACCCAGGGGGTCCGTGAGGAGGCTCCCGTTGATGTTGAATGGGAATGCCGTTCTGGCAATTAAGCGGCCGTCGACACCCCAATTGTTGGTGAGCCGGTTCGCAGCGCCAAGACGCGTTGAGTTTGGAATATCCCAGGTCAGTCCCGTCGAGAGATTATGTCTGACGTCAAAATCCGAACTCGCACGAGTGGTTGGCAGGACAAGTGCTGCCGACCCAAAATCAATGGAGTGAGACCATGTGTACGATGTGAGCGACTGCAATCCATGAGCAACTGACCTCTGGTATTTGACTTGAAGGGAGTTGTAACTTGACGACAGATTGGCGTTCAAGAACACCACTGTGCCAAAGAGAGGATTCTGGGCCTTCACATTGAATTGCTGCTCGCCGATCAATCTTCGCCCATTCGCTGCAACATATGAGATCGTGAGACTTTGACGATCGCCAAGCGCCTGTTCAAGGCTGGCGTTCCACTGAAAGGTATAGGGCAATTGCAAGTGAGATGGGAATGCATATACAGAAGCACTGGTATATGGCGGTGCGACGGATATTGGAAAATTAACCTGTTGAGGTGAGAGAGGCAGCGGGGATTGTGGAAGGTTTGAGGTGGCAGACAATCCTATCGCAAATGCAGAATATCCTTGAGTAGCAGCCCAATTATCGCTATCAAAGAAAATGCCGCCGCCCGCTCGAAGGACAGTTTCGTGACCCCGGCCCTCATGCGCCTGCCAGGCAAGGCCTAGTCGTGGAGCAAAATTGAGGTATGTCGTTTTCCATAGTGGGGTTCCCCTCGGCGCGAGAGCCAGCGAGGCGGGGCTTGAGGGGCTGCCGGTCAGCGTGTAAGCGTCGTTCCCGTGAGCTTCGTGTGGGGGAGGGTCCAATTCCCAACGTATGCCTCCAGAGAGCGATAACCGAGAGTTGAGCCGCCACTCATCCTGAATGAAAACAGAACCATAATTGAAAATTGGAGTAGAACTCTGTCTTTGCGAGACGGAGACTTGAGTTCCCTTATTGTTGAGCACGGAGGCGACAGACTGGTAACTAGCCGACACATAGGGCGAGGCTAGTCCGAGAAATGATCGCACATTTAAGTAGTCGATTCCAATTTTGACTTGATGCTTTCCGATGGACCAATTCAGAGAGTCGACGATGTTCCACTGTTGGCCGCTGTTCTTGGTCTTCAGTGTCGTTAGTTGCGTTGTACCTACCGCAGCCAAGGATATCTGCGCCTGTCCCTCGAAAAACTCTCCATACTCTCCTCCTGCCATTGCTCTCTGGAAATCGACAGGTTGAGCCCCTCCGAACGAATCCAAGGCACTCGTTCTCGATGAGGAGCTACCGGCGTACCCGAGACGGAACTCGTTATTCAAGCTCGAACGAAGCTGACTTGTAGCTCCGAGGGTGTATGTCTGCGTATTTACGTCTTGGGAGGTGACGGAGGAGAGTGTCCTGGACTCGGTGGAACTCGGAGTGTAGTTGGCACGGAAAAAGAGGGCGAGCTTCGGCGAAACGGTGTGGTCTAGCCGGACACCTGTAGAGTTGATTGAGCTTGGTAATGAATAGGACTTCAAGAAGACAGCGAGGCTCGGGTTAGCCGCCGTGCCATAGTCAGTGCCTGTTTGTACCGGCCACGCATTGAGGATCGGCTGCAAAGCCGCTGGCGCTTGCTGCCTCATATATGTGTCAGGAACATACTGAATACTGCCAACCTGAGGCTGCGTAAGCCGAAGCCCTTCGTAAGAAGCGAAGAAGAAAGATTTGTTCTTGCCGTTGTAGAGCTTGGGAAACCAGATAGGTCCGCCAAAAGTGCCACCAAAGTCATTCTGACGAAGGGCCGGTTTTTTTACATGGTTATAATTACTGAACCAGTCGTTGGAATCAAATACATCGTTGCGAAAGTAGTCGAATGCGGTGCCATGTACGTCATTCGTTCCAGATCGCGTTACGAACGAAAATTGTCCGCCAGGTGAACGACCGAATTCGGCGGAATATGTTGAACTTTCGACCCGGAACTCCTGCAACGAATCGACGGATAGAAGGCTCTGCGTTGTGCCAAGAGCCGTCGAAGAGGCCACTCCGCCTGCGCTAGCCGCCTGGCCTACTCCATACCCGTTCCCAGCTCCTACGTTACCCGTCACGCCGTCTACGGTGTAGTAGTTCGATTCAGTGCGCTGGCCATTCACACTGAAATCCCCGTTGAATCCCGGTCCGGTTGCGGAACTACTTTGCGGGCTCTGTGTGAGCACTCCAGGAGTCATGGAGATCAGATCCTGAAAGCTGCGGCCATTTAGCGGAATGTTTTCAACGAAGTGTCGATCGATGACGGTGCTGACGGAAGCATCTGTGGTATTGATTGTTAGGCCGCTACCGTCGACACTGACGATCTGGCTCGCGGCTCCTACCTGTAGCGTGACCCGCAGGTGCTTATCATCTCCGACGTTCAATACGATTCCACCGACGTTTATGTCGGCGAATGACTCCTTGGAAACCAGCAACGAGTAGTGTCCAGGCTTCAAAAAAGCAAATGTAGCAAGTCCTGATGGTCCGCTAGTCGAGGGCTGCTCTTGATTTGTCTCCACGTTCTTAACAATCACTTTTGCATGCTGAATGACGGCGCCCGTGGAATCGGAGATGCTAACCGAAAGCGAAGCAGAACTCACTTGCCCAGAGCAAATCGGCACAAGACATAGGGAAAGGAGAATCGCAAACATCCAGGGAGCGTACCAACGAACAGGTACTTCAAATTTGGGCATACTTCTCCTCGGGCTCGTCAGAGCCGATTCAAATCTGGAATCTGTTGGCTATTACTCGATGCGGTCTAATTGCCCAAACGTTTGGAGGCGCTCGATGGTCGAATGGAGCCGGCTCTCCTGATTGCGTAGTGCGGCAAGCAGCTGCTCGATTAATTTTGCGTTGTGGTTTGCGGGGAGAACGGATGGGGACAGCGTGAGGGCTGAGGTTAGCAACCGGTCCAGACGTTCGCTGTCCTGGCTGAGCGTATCGGCGACGATGTCCAGCTGGTCGATCGTTTGAAGGGCGGGGGTGGAAGATGAAGCCGGTGGCGGCGCCTTATCACTGGGAAAAAGAGGCGTCAGGTCGGAGCTGACTGCGGCCAGCTCCACGGAGTACATGCGAATGTGTTTGTCGAGCAGCGTGAGCCACAGCATCCGGTCTTCTGGCTGCATGGACTGGAGTTCGCTGCGGCTGAAATCGTTTGCCGCAATCTGGTGGATCGTCCACGCCTCTCGATGAACGCCGGAACAATGTCGAAGAGCGCTCGTCGCAATGTCATGGATGCGCGGGCCCAACTCCTCTTCCGGGACGCCGTTGGCGGATAGTGCTGAACGCAGGTCTGCATCAAGCGGAATCCGGCCGTCCTTGACGGAGACCGGATCGAGAGCCTCGACGATAACCTTTGTGTGAAGGGAATCGGGGACAGGAGTTTCATCGCCCGAGTGCAACGCCACTCTGAGTTGGTGGCTGGTTCGAAGGGGTTCAAAAACACGCTGAACAGCCTGCTTCTCTTCCGCCGTCGGGAATACGCCGTTGATGCTAACGCCACCGTCCGGCATTCGTTCGACGTCAACAATCCGCTCGACCTCTGGCCCAAGGTTGCTGAGCAGCTGCAGTACCTGGAGCGTCATGTGTGGGCCGGATACGCCGGTGCCTGCTTCTCCGGGAATCCTTGGATGCAGG
>JALYIG010000316.1 GCA_030775885.1 Acidobacteriota bacterium
CGACCGTCACAGCTTTTGGGCCGGCTATGCCGCCTCCCGATTGCCACCCGCCAAATTCGAGCCGGTCGGGATCAGTTTCGTCGGCGCCTCGCTGGCCAGCCCTGGGGCGATGGAGGCTTATGAGCACAAGCTTCCCAAGGATCATCCGCTCCGTTCGCTGTTCCTGGCCGACCGGCCAGCGGGTAAGCCCGAATGGACTTACAACATGCTCCTCAAGCACGGCGTCCGCTCGTGCCTCGAATACGCCAAGAGTTTCGACCTGAAGCGCGCTCACGCCGTTTCCAATCCGAAACTTTCCCCGCACCTTGAATTCGTGGATATGGGCGGTCACGGCTATGCGACGGTGCGGCTCACCGGCGATGAAATGCGGACTGAGTTCGTCTGCATTCCACGCCCGATCACGCGCAGCGATCGTCCCGATGGCGGTCCTCTTCGCTACCGGGTCGTCCACACGGCATCGCTTTGGAAACCGGGCGAGCGGCCTTTGCTGCGCCAGAAAGTCATTGAGGGCGATCCCGGCCTTTCGATCTGAAATGGCTCCAGGGCGATGATTGCGCCCGCGCGGCTATGCTTGCGGTGAGGACCGCGCTTGCTGTCCGAAGGGGGAACGGAACCGCGCGGAAACCGGTCAAGGTCGCATTACGGGCATTCAGTCCACCGTCGCCCTCGTTGATGCTTCTTCTCCTTGTGCTTCCGAATTCGCTCTTGCGCTAGTGCAACGGTCGGTGACGAGTGTCCGGTCGGCCGCTCTCCAAACGTGATTAACGACTAGCCGCCAAGTGCGTAAGGGTTAGTGGGGCGGCGTGGTCAGGCGACTGAATGGAAGCTTCTGGAAGCAAAACGAGCTAAACATCATAAAATGAGGTTGAAGGTAGAAATGCTGTGAAGAAATCGCACGACAACAAAACTCCGCTCGCTTCCGGGCGGGTGTGATGTGACGATGACAGCCGCAGCGAAGGCGCAGTACTCGGCTATCTTGCTAGGCGCGACGGGGAATGTGGGCGGACGCATCGTGCAGCTTCTGATCAAGAACCCGCTGTGCAAGAAGGTGGTGGTGGTGACGCGCCGCAAGACGGACGCCTTCGCCTACCCCAAGGTCTCCGAGGTGGTTGTCAACATGGACCGCCTCGAGGACGAGGTTGCGCCGCACGCCCGGGAAGTGGACGTCGCGCTCGCCGCGTTCGGCGTCGGCAAGGGCAGCGCGAAGATGCCGGAGGAGGAGGTGCGCAGGATCGAAATCGCCTACCCGCAGGCCTTTTGCCGCGCGGCCAAGGCTGGAGGCGCTCGTGTGTGCGGGGTCATGACAGCAGCGGGCGCGAACTCCGAGGCCGGGATGAAATACGCGAAGATCATCGGCGAGAAGGAGAAGGCTGTCGAGTCCGTCAAGTTCGATTTCCTTGGAATCTACCGGCCGGGCGTCATTCTGGGCAACTCCAACACGCCGGGCGCCCTTGGCTACCTCATGCCACTGCTGCACTGGGCCATGCCGTCCAAGTACCACTCGATCCACAAGAACGACCTCGCGCGCGCGATGGTGGCGCAGTCGGAGCAGGCGTTCTTCGCGATCGCGCGGGGCAAATCTCCCACGGGTGCGACTGTGAAGATTCTGGAGTACAAGGAGATGGAGCCCTTCTTCGTCAAGGGCGAGAGCGACGAGCCTTGAGCGGTTTTGTGGGACTCGCAAAGCCAGGATCCACATTCTATCTTCTCGTGAGCACAACATGCGTCGCGTGTTCGGTGGCCTCGTGCCCGGTGACAGAGAACCCCAGCGCGGGCAGGTCAATACCGGTAAGCAGTGCCTCACCTTGACCGAGAGCAACTGGTGCAAGTGCCAAGTGGAGCGAATCGATCAGCCCGGCCTGCAGATACTGCCGCACGGTGGAAACACCGCCGCCGATTTTGACGTCCTTGTCACCTGCCGCTTGTTTCGCGAGCTTCAGCGCCTCTTCGATTCCGCCGCTGACAAAGTAGAAGGTCGTTCCGCCTTCCATCACGATCGGCTCCCGCTCGTAGTGCGTAAGAATGAAAGTCGGCGCATGGTAAGGCGGATTTGCGCCCCACCATCCCTTCCACGAGTTGTCCTGCCATGGGCCACGGACCGGACCAAACATGTTGCGACCAAGGATGAAGGCGCCAAAGTTTTCCATTGCCCGCCGTGCGAACACGTCGTCCAGATCGATAGATCCGCCTTCCTGCCCGCGCATGGCGCAGAATGTCCTGGTATGAAAAAACCACTTAAAGATCTCCGGACCGCGCTTGCCCAGCGGATCGTCCAGGCTCTGCGCTATCCCTGCGCTGAAACCGTCCAACGAAACACCAAATCCCGCGACACGAACCATTGACATGTATGCTCCTCGCTTTCGAAATTCAGATTAGCTGCGCGGCCATGATCCTGATCATTCCTTCCCTCGGACCCACCCTCATCGCGGGGCGTCCTTTCGCCGCCGCTGCTCGCTCTCCTCAATCATTTCGCTCAAGTCCGCGGCGGGACGTATCTCGAACGGTCCACACTTCACTCCAGGATGTTGGGAGATGAGCTGAATTGCATGATTCAGATCTCGCGCTTCAAGCACCAGAATTCCACCCAATTGCTCCTTCGTTTCCGCGTAGGGACCGTCTGTCACTGCAACCGTACCGTTCTTCCAATACACGGTCATCGCCGTGTTGGCGGGCTGAAGAGCTTCGCCAGAGGCGAAGTGCCCGTTCGTCCGAAGTTCGTCGTCGTAGGCAAAACACTCGTCCAGCATGCTGTTGCGCTCGCTCTCCGACATGTTTTCGAACTTGCCCGGCTGGATATATCCCAAACAGATGTATTTCATAACCGTCTCCTTATTTCCTGTGCCTCAGAGAGCCGTAGCTCATCGTTCTGTCATCAGATAGTCGTTCGGGGGACCGAAAATCGACAGCTACTCGATTGTGTATTTAGTTCAGCTGCCCAAGCCGCTCTTGCAGGAATGTCCGCTCTGGTTCCTGTTGGGTTAGAGCCAGAGCTTTCTCATAGGAGGACCGAGCCTCGGCTGTCCTGCCGAGCCTGCGGCACACATCTGCACGCGCGGAATGCGCCAGGTAATAATTCGCCAATTCACCTTGTGTCAACACTGCGTCGATAAGCGGCAGACCGACCTCCGGACCATCGCGCATTGCAATTGCTACGGCGCGATTTAGCTTTACAACTGGCGAAGGTTGAATTCGTACGAGCCGGTTGTAAAGCGCGACAATCTGCCGCCAGTCGGTCACAGCGGCCGATTCCGCCTCCGCATGAACGGCCGCAATCGCAGCCTGCAGTGTGTAAGGGCCGAAGCGGTGGGACTTCAGGGCTCTTTCCACCAATGCCACTCCCTCCGCAATTTGCTTTCGGTTCCACAGCGCGCGGTCCTGGTTCTCCAGCAAAATCAGCCTTCCGGCCGGCGATGTTCTCGCGGCGTGACGGGATTCGTGCAGCAACATCAGGGAAAGCAGCCCAATAACTTCCGGCTCCGGCAGGAGTTCGCTCAGTAACCGGCCCAGTCGAATCGCCTCGCCGGTTAGCTCGGCCCGCGTTACCTCCGCGCCCGCCGCAGCAGAATAGCCCTCATTAAAGACGAGATAAATGACCTGAAGCACCGCGGCCAGCCGCTGCGGCAATTCCTGCGGCGACGGCGCCTCGTACCGAATCGGTGTGTCTCGAATCTTCGCCTTTGCGCGCACAATGCGCTGCGCCAGCGTACGCGGAGTGACGAGGAAGGCCTTCGCAATCTGCTCGGTGGTCAGCCCGCACACCTCACGCAAGGTGAGCGCAACATGCGCTTCCGGCGGAAGAGATGGATGACAGCAGGTAAAAATCAGGCGCAGCCGATCATCCTCAACGCTGTCCTCTTCATTGACATCCCCCGCCGAACTCGCTTGCGCTTCGAGATATCGCACGAGCTCGTCTCGAGACGCACTGAATCGTGCCCGTCGACGCAGAGCATCAATGGCTTTGAATCGGGCTGTTGAAATCAACCATGGTCGCGGGTTATCGGGTACTCCACTCCTCGGCCACAGGCTCAGCGCAGCCGCAAAGGCTTCGTGCATAGCCTCCTCGGCAAGATCAAAATCACCGAGCAAGCGGATCAAAGTTGCCAGGATCCGTCCCGACTCCAAGCGATAGAGGCGGTCGAACCATTCGCGTATCTGCTCGGGGGAGCGCTCGGACATTACGACGACTTTAGCAAGCCAGCTACCCCGAATCAATCTGAACGTTGATGGCCGGCTGGACAAGACCTCACGGCCTCGAGCGGGCGGCGGGCCACCCTGTCCGCTACG
>JALYIG010000317.1 GCA_030775885.1 Acidobacteriota bacterium
GCGCTGTCTATGCCAACTCCGGCTCTTCGATTGAGCTGTGGTCCACGCTCACGTGTGGTCCAAATAGGAGCTTGGTGAACTCCAGGCATACGTCGGGGCTCATCTTGCCGGAGGTGTGAACGATTTCCTCAATGCGGGCGGATCGCTCGGCTGGGGTCATCGCGGTGATCTGGGCGGTGATGTCGGGGTTGTCCATCATGCTCCTTGTGCAATCAGCTTATCGTGACCTTCATGCCCTGCCTGCGCATGGCCTCGATGGACTGACGTTCGAGCTTCTCCTTGCGCTTCTTCGTCCACTTCGCATAGTAGCGCTCGGTCATCTTAACCGACTCATGGGTGAGTAGCCAGCTCACCTGCTCAATGGGCATGTCAGCCAGGAGATGCTCCACGGCGAACGTGTCACGCAGCATGTGACTTCGAAACCGTAATGGGTTGCCGTCCTCATCTTCAAATGAGAGGAGGTCGTTCAGCGCGTCGATCTTGCGCAGCCACTTATTTACGTTGGTGACCTCGGTGCTCTTCCTTGACCAGAAGAAGTAGGCCGGGTGAATCTCTTTTTTCAGGGGTAGCGTGTGCAGCGCTTCGGCTACGGCGTCCGGCAGGATGCGCTCGATCGTGCATTTGTTCGGATACTTGTTTCGCTTCTTCCGGATGATGGCGGTGAGACGATTGCCCACCAGCGCGGTCCGGGGGAGAATGAGCACGTCACCTACCCGGAGTCCGGTCCAACGCTGAACAAGGAAGATGGCGCGGAGCCATTGCCCGATACGCGTGCGATCCTGCTCTTGTGCGGCGTCGAACCTGCGGGTCGCCGGGTCCAACTTGGCGAACTGTTCCGGCGTCAGGGGCTGGGTGGCGGACTCTTCCGGTGTGATGGCCTTCAAGGTGAGAGTAGGGTCGCGGTCAATGTAATGCATCCCCGTCGCCCAGGTTGCGAATGCCTTGATCCGTGTCAGTCGAGTGGCTTGGCTGTTAAGCTTGAGGCGATCCTCTACCTCTTCGGCGTCCGGCTTCCAGGACCCCACCCACTTGTCGAGTAGGGCCGGTGTCAGGTCGCTGACGTAGATGACCTTGGCGGTGGCAGCCCAGCGCAGGATCTGCCGCGTGGTCGAGCGGTAGGCGTCGACGCTCGACTTGCCGGGGTTCTTCATTCCGCTCAGCCACTGCTTGAGGGCGTCGCTGAGCGGGATGAGCCGGGCCGCTTTCTTCTCTGCCGCCTTCTTCTCGGCGACAGCCTTGACCCGCTCGACTTCAGCGATTCTTGCAAGCTCAACTTTGACCGGGTCGCGCTTCTCTCGCTCGGCCTGGGCCACCCGTTCGGCCTGCTCCCACGAGCGTGTCTTGGCGGAGAGAAATGTCGTCTTCCCGTTCTCCCGGATGTAGAGAGATTTCCGGCATTTGCAGCGTCTCCACTCGCGGTCCTCGCGCTGCGGACACTCCGCAGAATGACGGGTGAAGACTGATATAGTTGAGGTGGAAATGGGTTCTTCGGTCATGCTGGTTGTCATCAACGTGCGCTCCATGGTTTAGCAAATATTTAGCAAAATGGGTCTTTGCAAAACACGTTTTCAATAGAATCAACAGAGTAGCACACAAAAACCATATCGATTGAATCCACTCCTCTTTTTTAGATTCTGTAGGAGTAGGCAATGCAGGCAATTCTGGCGCTTGAGGACGGGCGCATCTTTCGCGGTCGAGGCTATGGCGCGGCGGTTGAGGCTGCGGGCGAGGTTGTTTTCAACACATCTTTGACCGGCTACCAGGAGATCTTTACCGATCCTTCGTATGCGGGGCAGATCGTGGTGCTAACGAATCCGCACATTGGCAATTATGGGACGACGCCGAGCGATGCCGAGGCTGCGCGGCCGTATATCGAGGGGCTGGTAACGCGGGAATTTTCCGCGATGAGTTCGAACTGGCGTTCGACCGAGGTGGCCGATGACTATCTCGAACGCAGCGGGATTCCGGTGATTGCCGAGGTGGATACGCGGGCGGTGGTGCGGCATCTTCGGACGCATGGCGTAATGCGCGGCGTGATTGCATCGGGCGAGAATTTGGATGCGGATGCGCTGGTGGCGAAGGCGCGGGCGATCCGCAAGATGGAAGGCACTGATCTGGCCAGCGTCGTAACTACAAAGACCGCGTACACCTGGGATGCGAGCGAGCCGAAAAATCAGACAGGTGACAAGCTGCTACCGGCGAACGATGCGGGCACGGACGGCCAGCCACTGCATGTGGTGGCGTACGACTTCGGGATCAAGCAAAACATTCTGCGCATGCTGACGCGCGAAGGCTGCCGTGTGACCGTGGTGCCGGCGAAGACAACAGCGGAAGAGACGCTGGCGATGAATCCGGATGGCGTGTTCTTCTCGAACGGGCCGGGCGATCCGGAGCCGCTGGATTACGCGGTGGAGACGGTGCAGAAGCTGCAGGGCAAGAAGCCTATCTTTGGCATCTGCCTTGGGCACCAGATTTTCGGGCTGGCGCTGGGCGGCAAGACGTACAAGCTGAAATTCGGCCACCACGGCGGCAACCACCCGATTATGAATCACCAGACCGGTAAGGTGGAAATCACCGCTCAGAATCATAACTTCAACGTCGATCCCGAGAGCCTTCCGGCGAATGTGGAACGGACGCATACGAATTTGAATGACCAGACTCTGGCGGGGTTGCGGCACAAGACGGACCCGATGTTTAGCGTGCAGTACCATCCAGAGGCGAGCCCCGGGCCGCACGACTCGCATTATCTTTTCCGGGATTTCCGGAAGATGATGGAGGACTGGAAGAAGTGAGGCGGCTGGTGGCGGGCGCATGTGCGGCGGTATTGGTGTCGTCGCCCATGATGCTGGCTAAGGAGACCGGTTCTAAGGCGGTTTACTGCACGCAGGGAGCGAAAGGGGATTGGGGCCTGCACAAGTTCAAGCCGCTCATCAAGGTTCAGGGCGGGACGGTTTTTACGGAGATGACGTTCGATGGACAAGTGTTGGAAGAAGTGCGGTTGCGGCGGTTTTATACAGATTCAGAGCTGGCGTTCGATTACATTTTCGATGCTTCAGGCCAGTTGAGGGCGCTCCGCGGGAGCGTGCAGGTGAAGTCGGTGCCGCCTCCGGGGGCTGATCCCGCATTCGCGGCGGAGATGGCGGATTGGCTGGCGGAGGCTGACCTTACGCCTGGAACCGATAACAAGATTCCTGCGCACCATATTCTTTACACGCGCGAAAAGGACAAGATCGACAAGCCCGACAACGCGGACTCTTACGTTGGGCGGTTCAATGAAGCGCCGGTATACAGGACCATCCAGACAGTGCCGTGTGCGGCCATGCTGAAGGAAGCGGAGAAGATGAATGCCACGCAGGAATGACATTGCAAAGATATTGGTGATTGGCTCGGGGCCGATCGTGATTGGGCAGTCGGCGGAGTTCGACTACTCAGGCACGCAGGCGTGCAAGGCGTTGAAGGCCGAAGGGTATGAGGTGGTGCTGGTGAATTCGAACCCGGCGTCGATCATGACCGATCCCGAGGTTGCCGACCGCACCTACATTGAGCCGCTGACGACTGCATATCTCGAGGAGATCATCCGCGTTGAGTCGGAGATGATGGGCTTTGTTGCAAGCAGCGGTAGAGAAGCAGACTCCTTCGGTTCGCTGCGGAATGACAAACAAAAGGTTAGTGTTTTTGCGCTGCTGCCGACTGTGGGTGGGCAGACGGCGCTGAATCTTGCAGTGGATCTGGCGGATTCGGGCGTGCTGGAAAAGTATGGCGTGGAACTGATCGGCGCGAAGCTGGAGGCGATCAAGAAGGCTGAGGACCGGCTGCTGTTCAAGGATGCGATGGCGAAGATCGGCCTGGATATGCCGAAGTCGCAGTTGGTGCGTAACGTGAGCGATGGGCTGGCGTTTGCGGCGAAGATTGGATTTCCGGTGGTAATCCGGCCGAGCTTTACGCTGGGCGGTTCGGGCGGCGGAATTGCATACAACCGCGAGGAGATGGCGGACATTCTGTCGCGCGGCCTCGATCTTTCGCCAGTGCATGAGTGCCTGATCGAAGAGAGCGTGCTGGGCTGGAAGGAGTACGAGCTTGAGGTGATTCGCGATCTGGCGGACAACGTGATCATTATTTGCTCGATTGAAAACTTCGACCCTATGGGCGTGCATACGGGCGATTCGATCACGGTGGCTCCGGCGCAGACGCTGACCGATCGCGAGTACCAGGTGATGCGCGATGCGGCGATTGCGTGTATCCGCGAAATTGGCGTGGAGACGGGCGGAAGCAATGTGCAGTTCGCGGTGAATCCGCACGACGGGCGGATGACGGTGATCGAGATGAATCCGCGGGTGTCGCGGTCGTCGGCGCTGGCGTCGAAGGCAACGGGATTTCCGATTGCGAAGATTGCGGCGCGTCTGGCGGTGGGTTACACGCTGGATGAGATTCAGAACGACATTACGAAAGCAACGCCGGCTTGCTTTGAGCCGACGATTGATTATGTTGTGGTGAAGATTCCGAAGTGGCAGTTCGAGAAGTTTCCCGGCGCGGATGAAGGCCTGGGTCCGCAGATGAAGTCGGTGGGCGAAGTGATGGCGATTGGCAGGACCTTTAAGGAAGGACTGATGAAGGCGCTGCGCTCGCTGGAGACGGGCAAGAGAGCGACCGCGGCGGACATCGAACCAAGGCGGCTGACGCAGCGACTGGTGACTCCGCATCCGGAGCGGCTTTCGTATGTGCGGTACGCGTTTGAAAAGGGTATGTCGGTGCGCGAAGTTGCTCGCCTGACGTCGATGGACCCGTGGTTCCTGAACCAGATGAAGCAGATCACGGATGAGATCAAGGCGATCGCTGCGATTGGCAAAGACAAGGTCACGGCGGACGATTTGCGAATGGCGAAACGCATGGGCGTCTCCGACGAACGGCTTGCGGCTGAGTGGGGATTGGAAGGCGCGAGTGGAACGGCCGAGGTTCGCGAGCTGCGCAAAAGACTGGGCGTTAAGCCCGTGTTCAAGATGGTGGATACATGCGCAGGGGAGTTTGAGAGTTACACGCCTTACATGTACAGCTGCTACGACGAGGAGGATGAGGCTGCGCCGACCCCGCGCAAGAAGATCATCATTCTGGGCAGCGGGCCCAACCGGATTGGGCAGGGAATTGAGTTCGACTACTGCTGCTGCCATGCGGCGTTTGCGCTGCGCGATGATGGTTACGAAACGATCATGGTCAACTGCAATCCTGAGACGGTCTCGACTGACTACGATACTTCCGACCGGCTGTACTTCGAGCCTCTGACCTTGGAAGACGTGCTTGCGGTGTATGAGCACGAGGCTTCGGGGGGCGCTGAGATAGGTATGATTGTGCAGTTCGGCGGGCAGACTCCGCTGAATCTGTCGCTGCCGCTGAAGCGCGCGGGCGTGCCGATTATTGGGACTTCGCCGGAGTCGATTGATCTGGCTGAGGATCGCAAGCGTTTTGGCAAGTTGATTACCGAGCTTGGAATTCCGCAGCCTGAAGGCGCGATGGCGACCAGTGTGGAAGAGGCTGTGGCGGGCGCGAATCGCGTTGGCTATCCAGTGCTGGTGCGGCCCAGCTACGTGTTGGGCGGGCGCGCGATGGTGATTGCGTACGACGACGAGGCGATCGTCAAGTACATGAGCACGGCGATTGAGTATTCGCAGGAACGTCCAGTGCTGATCGATCACTTCCTGGAAGACGCGACGGAGTGCGATGTGGATGCGCTGTGCGACGGTGAGGATGTGGTCATCGCAGGCATTATGCAGCATATCGAGGAGGCGGGAATTCACTCCGGCGATTCTTCGTGCGTGCTTCCGTCAGTGGATCTGAGCGATGATGTGCTGCGAACGATTCGCGAGCATACGCGTAAGCTGGCAATGTCACTCAACGTGATTGGGCTGGTGAATATTCAGTTCGCGATTCAGCGCGGCAAGGTGTTCGTGATTGAGGTGAATCCACGGGCCTCGCGCACGGTTCCCTATGTGTCGAAGGCGGTTGGAATTCCGCTGGCCAAGATTGCTTCGCGGCTGATGGTTGGGCGGAAGTTGAAGGAACTGCTGCCGGAGCAGGTCGAAAGCGGGTTGGACTTGGAGACGGGCGCGCATTATTTTGTGAAGTCGCCGGTGTTTCCGTGGGGCAAGTTCCCGGGTGTCGATACGGTGCTTGGGCCGGAGATGAAGTCGACCGGCGAAGTGATGGGCGTTGCGGAAACGTTCGGCGAGGCGTTTGCCAAGGCGCAGATTGCGGCGGGACAGATGCTTCCTACCAAAGGCACAATCTTCATGAGCGTGAACGACCACGACAAGGAACAGTTGGTATCGCTGGGGCGAACGTTTGTGGAGATGGGCTTCCACTTGGTGGCGACGCATGGAACGGCTGAGGTGCTCGAATCTGCGGGCCTACAGCCGGAGCGCGTGTACAAGGTGAAGGAAGGCAGGCCGAATGTCGTCGATCTGATCAAAGGCGATCGCATTCAGTTGATCGTGAATACGCCTCGCGGACAGGACACTTTCTTTGACGAAAAGGCGATTCGGCGTGCGGCGGTGCTGGCGCGGATTCCGACGATCACGACGCTGGCTGCTGCGCGAGCTGCTGCAGAAGGAATTGCGGCTCTGCAGGAGGGGACCCTGACTGTGTATGCACTACAGGAGTTGCATGCGGCGCGTGTAGCGGCTCTGGCATAGCTCGAGGATTCGAATTGTCAAAGACCGATCTGGACGTGCTGGCACGCCGGTGACAATGGTTCAGTTGCGAATGTCCTTCATGCACGCTTCTAGTGCGCTTCGTTGTTCTCCGGTCAGCGGCAGATGCGGCAAACGGGGCAGTCCGCCGAAGTAGCCGTTGAGGTCGCAGGCATATTTGAGGGCTGCTGGACAATCTTCGGCGAGTTTGGCAGCTGCGATTAGGCGAATTTGTTTTTCTTCGGCTAATAGTTGATCGGAATCTTTCCACGCTGCGAAGACTTCGTAGCTTGCCTGCGGAGCGGCCGCTGCGAATGCAGGGGCGATTCCGGCCGCGCCGGCATTGAGTGCTTCGAGCATGGAGCGCGTCCGAGTGGCGATGGTTTGAAAGCCAACGACTTTTGTGCGGGTTCGAATTTGAGGCGGCGCGGGTTGCAATTCTACGATCGCGGTCGCAGTCCCGGTGAGGCTTGCCACGGAGACGAGAGCTTTCGATGCTACGACACCGACTGACATGCGACGAGTGACAGCCGCAAATGTTGCTGTGACGGCGACTTCGCGGCGGATGCCGGCAGTCCGGTTCAGCAAGCCAGAAATTCTTGACTGTTGCATCTCGGAGGACCACCCGCTGCCGAAGATGCCGATGATGTTCGGATGGGAGGCCAGCTCGACGACATCTGGAAATCGAATGATGCGGCCATGAACATGGAGCAGAAGGATGGGCAGGGGCGAGCGGTCAGCGACGGTTTTAAAGAATGTGCGCTGTGCGCTGAATCGCGTCTTCACCAGACGAGGCAGGTCCATGTCTGGGGCAGGCGGGAGCGACTGGTGTTCCAATGCCAGGAACGATGGCACGCCAACCAGGACGACATCGTAATTTTGTTCGGCGGCGAATTCGGCGAGGGCGAGTGTAGCTTGGACGCTGTCGCGGGAGATGCCGGCGATCAGGACTTTTTCCGGGGATGCGGCTTCGGCGGCGGTGCGGAGGACTTCGCGGGTCTCGTCGTCCGAGAGGAGCGTGGACTCGCCGGACGGGCCGAGTACTATGAGGCCGGCGGTGGGAGTTTTGGAGTAGCGGACGACGTTCGCGGCGAGTTTGCGCGGGTTGAGGCGGCCATCCGGATGGAAGGGCGTGGTGAGCGGGATGTGGAGTCCTTCTAGTAACATGAGGCTGACTTTCTGATGCAGAGGTAGAGCCTACCCTAGGGGCAAAAGCCCAGATTCTTCCTAAGCATCTGAGAGTGCCAAGGCTGAAGCCTTCGCTTACCTAGAAGCGGAAGACTCGCAAGCGTAGAGCGAAGCGGAAGACTCGTATGCGTGGAGCGAAGTGGAAAACTCGTAGGCGTGGAGCGAATCGGAAAACTCGTAAGCGTGGATCGCGTCATTTTGGCTTCACAGACGCGGGGTAGTAGACGGGCCAATTTTCGCGGGCGCTGCGTTCGAGGAGTGCCGGCGATGGGTTGACGGCGAAGGCGCCGCGGGTTCCATCCTGCCTGCCCATCGCACTTTGGGCGCGGGCGATGGCGAGCATGTTGGAGTCGTGGATGGAGTTTCCGAAGACGGCGTCGGGCGCGGCGATGCCGACTCGGGCGAGTGCGGCGACTTTCCCCTGATCGGTAGGGACGTCAAGGATGGTGTCGGTAACGAGGCCTGAGTCGATAGCGACGTGGGCGGCGAGCACGCGGCTGGCGGGGATCGCGAAACGCTTGACGCCCTCTTCGATGACCCAGTCGCAGGTGGAACTGACGGCCCAGATCTCGGTGCCGGAGGATTGCAGTTCGTGGACGAGAGAGAGCATCTCGGGGAAGATGTTGCGCTCGATCTGGGTGCTGAAGAAAGTGGCTGCTGCTGCGCGCATGTCGGATTCGCTGACGCCGCGATAGACCTGGACCATTTCTCCGCAGATGGCGGCTTCGGAGACCTGCCCGGCGAGATAGGCCTTGTAGCGCAGGTCGAGCCAGGAGATTGCTTCGGCGGAGGGTAAACCTTGCTCGATGCTCCAACGCATGAAGCCGGAGACTGCGTCGCCGGACCAGAGCGTTCCATCGCAGTCGAAGACGGCAATGCGGGGTGCGAGGGCGTGAACGGCGGAGTGGAATTCGGCGGTTGAAAATATTTTTGCCGTTCGCGCGGGTGATTCAGTCGGGCTCATGATTCCTCTCTGCGGTGCCGGGCTGAAGTCCCCATCCACCACTTGCCAAAAATCCCATACTCCCGATCCTAAAGTCCCCACACGACGGGACTTAGGTGAAGACCGAGTCCGGCTTCAAGTTCGGACCGGTCTGCGTGTTCTCAAAACAAACCGCTTAGCGGACGGAGCGAACGTAAAGTAGCAGAAACATTATGCTTCGCCACTTCCAATCGTGGAGAAGATGGAGGAAGAACCGAGCCGAGATTGTGGTTTCGTCAACTTTTACGCTGTTCCTATTTTATCAGCCGTGTCAAGGATTTCCGCGTATGCGTGGGGCGCATCCAAGGTCGGCAGGAGGATGTTATGGCTGAGGAGAAGGTGTTGAGCGGCAACGAAGGAATGAAGAAAATTGGCGACCTGATCAAGGACGTGCGGATCTGCATGATGACGACAGCGGCGACGGATGGTTCGTTCGATTCTCGGCCGATGGCGACGCAGGAAACGGAATTCAATGGGACGATTTGGTTTCTGTCGCGGCTCCAGTCGTTGAAGGTGGACGAGCTGAAGAAGGACGCGTCGGTAGGGCTGATGTACGCCGACCCCGGAAATCACAATTACGTTTCGGCCAAGGGTAAGGCGACGGTGAGCCGCGATAAGGCGAAAATCCACGAGTTGTGGAACCCGATGTTCAAGGCGTGGTTTCCGGAAGGCGAGGACGATCCGCAGATTGCGGTGATTCGGGTAGATGTGAGTGAGGCGCAATACTGGGAGGCTAGCTCAAGCAAGATCGTATTCGGGATCAAGTACCTTGCCGCGTCCGTGACGGGCGGCAAGGTGGATGTCGGGGAGATGGGGCGAGTTAGAGTGGCTTGACCCAGGGGCTTATATCCAAAGATCGTTGCGGGCGGTTCGATCGCCCCCGGCGTCTCCGGTGTTGACTACGCCGCGTGGTTCGATGAGGAGCAGACGAACCTCTTGCGGGGCGCAGGGCTTGTGCTCGACGCCCTTAGGAACGACATACATCTCGCCGGGGCCGAGGGTGACGCTACCGTCGCGAAAGTCGATGCGAAGGGTCCCATCGACTACGAGGAAGGTCTCGTCTGTATCGGCGTGGCTGTGCCAGACGAAATCGCCTAGAAGTTTGGCAACTTTGAACTGATAGTCATTCATTTCCGCGATAACTCTCGGGCTCCAATGCTCAGGGAGGAGTTCCAGCTTGCTGCGGATTTGGATGGACTGGTAGGTCACGTGCTTCACCTAGATCGGGGATTGGCCGTTGACGATGGTGATGCCTGTGGGGGGCGTGAAGACGAAGTCGTTGGCGGGGACGGGGACGTTTTCGTCGATGGACGTAAAGGTGAAGTCGGTGAGGGCGCCGTCGGTTTCTTCGATCTTCATGCTCTGGATGGTGCCGGCCGGCGAAACGATGAGGCTGAGTGTGTGGACGCGTTCGGCCATGCCTTTGGGGATGCCGGTGATGAGGAAATTGGCGCCCGCGGGAGTGGTTGTGAGATGGTCGAGTTCCTTGGCGAGCTGGGTATGGCCGAGAAGGAAGCGGAGGGGCGAACGCAGGTCGTCGAGTTGCTTGGCGGGGGTGCGCGTTACCTGCGCGTCGCCGGGCATGTAGAACCAGGCGTAGTGGCCGTCGAGCACGAAAACTTTGCCGGGAGGGGTGTTATAGGACCAGCGCATGAGGCCGGGCTTTTTGAGGGTGAGCGTGCCGGACTCGGTGCGGTCGAGGCCCATGCCTTTATAGTGCTCGGTGTAGTGGGCGCGGAGGGTGCGGAGGTGGTTGTAGTGGTCGTCGACGCGGCGAATGAGGGCGGGGTCGGACTGTGCGGAGCCGGAGGTGGGCACAAGCAGCAAGAAGCTGAGGCAGAAAGTGGCGAAAAGTCGGGGTGAGGCGAACTTCATCGGGGTCCTTCGACTACGCTGCGCTCCGCTCAGGATGACGGCTCTTATGTGCTGGCCCCATTTGGCTCAGGATGACGGCTCCCATGACCGAGCCCTATTGGCTCTGGGTGCAGTTGGTTCCGCCAGTGGGGTCGAACTTGATGATGTTGTTTTCGTCGGAGCAAAAGCCGCGGTCGCCTGTCTTGCCTACGGTCTGCGGAACACCGGTGACTTCGTATGAATTGTAGACATCTTGGTTGTTGATGGTGACCTTGCTGCCGCAGGTGACGGTGAAGGTATAGCCGGACTTCTGTCCGGCTACAGCGAGTGCTGGATCGAGCAACTGGGCGGCCTGGGCGGTGGGTGCGCCGGATTTCGGATCGCCGCCGAGAGCGGCCATCGGGCAGGCATAGCCTCCGTAGGCACCGTTGTAGCTGGACTCGGCCGATCCGATGGTGCGCATGGTCTGGACGGCGGAGGTTTCGTCGGCGGTCTTTTTAACCTTCAACATCTGAGGCACGGCGAAAGCCATGATGATCAGCATGATCGACATGACGATGAGGAGTTCGATGAGGGTGAAGCCGGAGTCGAGGTGCGAGGTGCGAGGTGCGATGTGCGATGTGTGGGCGGCGGTCTTCATGACAAACGGATTCCTCTGGTGATGACAGCTATAGAGTATAGACGTTTTGTGCGGGCGGATGACACCGTCGCGTGGTGCTTGCGGTCATCCCCCGGTTGAAACATTGATGCCAGCAGCGCGGGCGGACGTCGCGACGGGGCCGGGGTTCGTCGGCTGGGTGAAGGGAATGGCTCAGCCGTAGGCGATGGGGTGTTTTTTGAGCCAGCGGGTGTCGCGGACTTCGTGGATATGGGACATGAGGTGGCGGGCGGCGTCGGCTTCTTGCTGACGCTGGTTCCAGATGACCGCGGCGGCGCTTGCGCTGAGCAGGCCGAGAAAGAGCTGGCCGGGGATGGAGGACCGCCTTTTACCGGGGAAGAGAGAGCAGGCGAGCAGGGTTCCGGCGGCGGCCAGAAGGGCGACCGATGCAAGTGCCGCTACGGGGAGGGTGTCGGCGGCAAGGGGCGAGGTGGTTGGATTAGCAGACGTCTCAGCGGTGTGCATATTCGGAGTCTCCGTTCAGTTGGATGCCAGTTAAAGATGACACACGGGAGAAGTTTGGGCGGTCGGGAACGTGAGCGCTATGACGGCCGTCACGTGTGATGGGTAACGGGCTCGGTTCTGTTTTGGGACTTAATACAAAGTTTCTTTGTCGAATTTAATGTTGTTCCCCATATTAGGGGGGATTCTGGAAATGCCGCCGACCGGTAATCGTTTCAGACCGGCGAATATCGAATCGGTGTCTGAATGAGATAGTTTGTTGGCGAATTGTAATCGGGATTGCTTTGGGGGATTCAAATGCGTGTGTTGGTTGTAGAGGACGATCGATCGTTGGGTGCGTTGCTGAAGAGCGGGTTGGAGATGGAAGGACATCGCGTGGAGTGGGTGGAGGATGGGGAGGCTGCTCTGGTACGAGCTGCGGCCAGCCATCCGGACCTGGTGCTGTTGGACCTGAGCCTGCCAAAGCTGGACGGCATGGAGGTTCTGGCGGCGATGCACACGCGGCGCGAGAATGCTGCTGTGTTGGTGCTGAGCGGGCGTAATGAGCTGAGCGCACGAGTGCAGTGCCTGGATATGGGCGCAGACGACTATCTAATGAAGCCGTTCAGCTTTTCCGAGTTGCGGGCGCGGTGCAGGGCTCTGCTGCGGCGGCGGCAACAGTTTGCCGATCCGGTGCTGCGGCATGGCGATCTTGAAGTACACCGGATGGAACATAAGGTGATGCGAGGGGGGCGAACGATTTCGCTGACGGGCAAAGAGTTTGCGCTGCTGGAGTACCTGATGATGCACCAGGGCGAGTGCGTGTCGCGCAGCCAGTTGCTCGCGGACGTGTGGCAGATGCCGGAGCAGACAGGCACGAACGTGGTGGATGTGTACGTCAACTACGTTCGCAGGAAAGTGGATAACGCGCAGGAGGCGGCGATGTTTGCGGGCAGCGCAAGCTTGATTGAGACGGTGCGAGGCGCGGGTTATAGGCTGGGCGGATTGGGCAAGAAGCCGATGGTGAGGGTCCCTGAACGGATGGTTGCGATGGCCAAAATGGCATACGCCTGATTAACGGGGCTTAGGGCAGAGGAAACATCAACGCCTCGAGCCGTGCCCGTGCAAGACGGATATCAGCAGCTTCGAGAAGTAAAGAAATGCAAAGGGCGACAGCTTATGAAGGCAGGGAACGCAATGGGCTACGGATTGTTCAAAGAGACGATAGTGGGCAAGGCTGCGGTGAGGACGGTGGTGGTAGCGAGTGCGGATGCGCATTTTCGGACGCGGCTGAGCCAGGAGCTGACGGCGATGCGGTGGCAGGTGCGCGAGGCGGGCGGCGGTGCGGAGGCGGTGGCTCAACTGGAGCTGGAGGCGGCCGAGGCAATGGTTCTGGACAGCGTGCTGCCCGACCTGGAGGTAGTCGAATTCGCGCAGGAGATGCGCAGCCGCCACCCGGTGATGGATCTGCTGCGAGTGGATGCGGGCGCGGATGAGATTGGCGCGCGCAGTCCGCGCAGAAATGAGCTGCTGCACGCGCTGCGGCAGGCGATGGAGGACGTGTATCCATGCGGTCCTCGTGAGGTAACGAAGTGGACAAACGTGGCAGTGATGCCGGCGCGGGGTTCCGGGGCTGAAAGGCTTGCTCTTGGAGGCGAACGAGGGATAGCCACACTGCAGGTAGCGGAGTTGTTGCGAGTGGGGCAGCAGACGGCGGAGAGTTTGCAGCCGAAGGAGGCTATTGCCGAGGAGAGCGGGACTGCGCCGCGGCCGCGAGTGGCACAGCTTCCGGAGATGGTGGGTGAGAGCCCAGGCATGCTGGAGTTGGCGCGGATGGTGCGGCTGGTTGCGCCACGGTCGGCTACGGTGCTGATCGAGGGAGACACGGGCACCGGCAAGGAACTGGTGGCGAAGGCGGTGCATCGGCTGAGCAAGCGAGCGAACAAGGTGTTTCAGGTGTTGAACTGCGCAGCGATTCCGGAGTCGCTGCTGGAGGCGGAACTGTTCGGACACACACGCGGGGCCTTTACGGGGGCGGTGCAATCGAGGATGGGAAGGATTGAGGCGGCGCATGGAGGCACGCTGTTTCTGGACGAGATTGGGGAGATGCCGCTGGCGTTGCAGGCCAAGATGTTACGGTTTCTGGAGTCGGGCGAACTGCAGCGGGTTGGGGATAACGAAGTTGTGCGGGTGGATGTACGGGTGGTTGCTGCGTCGCATCAGCCGTTGGCGAAGCGCGCGAAAGACGGGACGTTCCGGTTAGACCTGTACCATCGTCTGGCGGTGTTTCCGGTGAAGGTGCCGGCTCTGCGGGAGCGGATGGAGGATGTATTGCCGCTGGCCGAGTATCTGCTCTCGAAGCTGGGCGAAGAGATGCCGGTCAAGCGGCTGTCGGAGGGCGCCGCGAAGAAGTTGCTGGAGCATGACTGGCCGGGGAATGTGCGCGAGCTGGCGCATGTTCTGGAACGGGGTGCGATTCTGGCGGAAGACGGCAGGGAGATTGCGAGGGAGGAAATTCGGTTTTAGTTTCCATGCGGAGTGGTGGGTAACGACAAAAAATGTTACATATTCAAGGTACTTAAAGACTCTTTCGTAACCGCGGGGAAGAAGTTGTACAAAAACGATGCAATTGTGACTATTATGATTTCCCGGTAAGGCGCGACGGCAATTCTCGCGGCCTACGTTTTGGAGAGGGAAACAAGATGAACTGGTTTAAGGTATTTCTAATTTACTGGCGGCGCTGGAGCGAGGTTATTTAAAGCTCCGCGCTACATGAGATGGACGGCATCCACGTCGAGGATGAGGTTGCGGCGGGGGATGGCTTGGGAATCGGCATAGCCGAGCAAGGCTCGCAAGGTGT
The DNA here is from genome assembly GCA_030775885.1 of Acidobacteriota bacterium. Classification (GTDB taxonomy): domain Bacteria; phylum Acidobacteriota; class Terriglobia; order Terriglobales; family Acidobacteriaceae; genus Edaphobacter. The sequence continues at coordinate 14,664 of JALYIG010000317.1, forward strand.
GACTGAGTGCGTCTCGGCGCTCTGCTTTGAGGATGAAGTGAAAGCGATAGATTCGCTTGAGCTTTGCGATGGGGGCAGCGGCGGGGCCGAGGACGCGGACTTTGTCCAGGCGCTGTGTGGAGAACCAGCGGCCGAGGGAGTCTGCCCAGGTTGAGGCTTCTTCGAAGGCCTGACTCTGAATAATTACGTTGGCGAGAACGGCCGAGGGTGGGTAGTGCATCCACTTGCGGTACTGGAGTTCCTTGGCTACGAAGCCGAAGTAGTCGTGGGTGGTGGCGCATTGGATGGCGTAGTGCTCGGGATGGTAAGTCTGGACTAACACTCGGCCCGGAGCTTCACCCCGGCCGGCACGACCGGCTACCTGGGTGAGGAGTTGGAAGACGCGTTCAGCGGCGCGGAAGTCGGGGAGGCCGAGGGCTGAGTCTGCGCCGACGACGCCGACCAGGGTGACGCCGTGGATGTCGTGGCCCTTGGCGATCATCTGGGTGCCAACGAGGAGGTTGATCTCGCCGGAGTGGAGGCGCGTGAGGAGACGCTCCATGTCGCCGCGACCGCGGACGGTGTCGCGATCCATGCGGCCGATTCGGGCGTTGGGGAATAGAGTCTGCAGACGCTCTTCACCTTGCTGGGAGCCGGCGCCGAGGTAGAAGAGGTGCTCGGACTGACACTTGGGGCAGGTTTTGGGGACGGAGCGGCGGAACCCGCAGTAGTGACACTCGAGCCGGTCGCCTGGGTGTGCGTGAAGGTCGGTGCCGATAACGGGTTTATGGAAGGTCAAGGCGATGGCGCAGTTTTCGCATTCGATCTTTTCTCCGCAGGAGCGGCAGAGAACAGTGAAGGAGTAGCCGCGGCGGTTGAGCAGGATAATAACCTGCTCATTGCGGTCAAGGGTGGCTTGAGTTTCGGTGACTAGCTGGCGGGAGAAGATTTCTTCGCGGGCCGTCTCTTTGAACTCGGTGCGCATGTCTATTAATTCGACGACCGGCAAGGGGCGGTTCATCACACGGGTGAGCATCTCGACGCGGAGGTAGCGGCCACGTTCAGAGTTGGCCCAGGACTCGAGTGAGGGCGTGGCGGAGCCGAGGACGACGACCGCTCCATTGAACTTGGCGCGCATGACGGCGACGTCGCGGCCGTGGTAGCGCGGGGTCTCGTCCTGCTTGTAGCTGGAATCGTGCTCCTCGTCTACGAGGATGAGGCCGAGGTTGGCGACGGGCGCGAAGACGGCGGAGCGAGTGCCGACGACAATGCGTGCCTCGCCGCGGCGGATGCGGTGCCACTGCTCGGCGCGCTCATCTGGCGTAAGGGCGGAGTGGAGTAGGGCGACCTCCGTGCCGAAGGCGGCGAACATCTGGCCGGCCATAGCGGGGGTGAGGCCGATTTCGGGAACGAGAAGAAGGGCCGATTTGCCCGCGTCGAGCGCACGTTGCATGGCGGCGAAATAGACGCTGGTTTTGCCCGAGCCGGTAATGCCATAGAGCAGGATGGGCTTGAATCCGCCCTGCGACATTGCTGCTGCGATGGAGGCGAGGGCCTCGGTCTGGGCTTCGTTGAGGGTGTGCTCGTGGGCGCTCTTCTTGCCGTTGGCGGGGAGGCCGCCGAGGTGGAAGGCTTCGGGCGCGTCTTCGATGGCGACGAGGTTGCGTTTGACCAGGGTCGTGAGCGTGGAGGCAGGGACGGAGAGTTCGCGAAGATCGGCTACTCTCATGCGGCCACCGGCGGCAGCGATTTCAGCGAGGATGGCGGTCTGGTTGTCGTTGAGCTTGGGGATGCGCCCCGTCTCGTTCAACAAGCCGGGGACGAGGACGGCGATACGCTCGGTGCGGCGGGCGTCGCGCTCTTCGGCGAGGGTTTCGCGGGCGAGCCACTTCTTCTTGACCATGCCGTCGAGCAGGGCTTTGTTGGCCTGGGTTGCGGAGCGGAGCGCGGAGGGTTTGGCGGCGGAACCGTCTTCGAGATAGTTGAGGACGGCGTACTCGCGGTTCTGCTCTTCGGGCGTGAGGCGCGAGCGGCGGGAGGAGCCCTTGGCGGCGCCTTCGTAGAGGATGCGGCGGCCGGCGTCGGTGATGCGGTAGGTGAAGTGGCGGCGGACTTCGGCGGCGAGGGGAAGCATGCCGCGGAAGACTTCCCCGAGTGGCGCGACGTAGTACTGGGCGATCCAGGCGGCGAGTTGCATAAGTTCGTCCGGCAGCAGAGGCGCGTCGTCAAGGACTTGCTGAATGGGCTTGATCTCGATGCCTGCGGGGGGCGGGTCGTTATGCACGCGGACGACGACGCCCATCAGACGCTGGCCGCTGAAGGGAACGAGGACGCGCGCGCCGATGGAGGGCGTGGTGCCGTTCACTTCATAGGTGAAGGT
>JALYIG010000318.1 GCA_030775885.1 Acidobacteriota bacterium
AAATCCCTAGCCAGGGTAAGGTTCCCGCTGATCTAATCTTCACTAGCGCTTTTAGCTTTTGTTTTCAGATGAATGTGGGTCTGAGCTGAGTGTTGCATCGACCCATTGAGACCACCCGACTTTGCAGGCACTGACCTCAGCGCACCAGAATATCCCTATCTCCCAGGTCATTTAGAAGAGTCGTAGTTGTTCTCCGTGAGTGCATCGACGATTCGCAATTGTTCGGGAGCATTCCTGACGAAAGTCCGCGGTCAGGATTGATCCGATCGATGCTTACGCATGGTGGCGATGTGGATGAAGAAATCGCGCCAGGTATGTGTGGGAGAGTGGGGCGGATGTACGTCGAGCATGTGTGCTACCTGTTTTCCAGCGAATCAACCGTGAAAGTCAGTGCGGTAGTTCCCGTTGAGCGCAGCCTTCCACTCTTGCAGGGACAGAGCGTGTAGACCCCTGTATCTCGCGATCTGCTGCTTTGCGACGGAACATGCTGTTAAGACAGCCTGAAGCTCTGCAGGAGTCAGTTCAGACAGCTTGTGCTCGCGTGTTGCTCCCTCAGCGAATGCGATTGCTGTGTGGACGCTCATGCTTTGTTCATGGTGAAGTGGGACGGATCCGTAGGCATCGCTATACATAGCGCCCTCGTCATAGGGCATCATGGCGAGCACGCCGCTGTCGCGAGCGTTGAGGAAGGCGGCCTCGTAGCTGGACTGCGTGTGCATGTCGAAGCTCAGTTGAGCGACTGGCGGCTGTTGTCCCTGCTCGCGTGCGCGCAAGGCAGCGATGTTGGTTTCCATCTCCAGGGTCATTGCGTCGGCATAGGTTATGTCACGCTCGTCGATTTCGACGTTGACCTTCATCTCCTCGCGAATGCGCTCACGGGCTTCCTTCACTTCGTAATGATGGTGGATGGCCTCAACGGTCTGCTCGAGGCCGACTGCGATGAGGAGGCCGATGACGATGGTGGCGATGTGGATGAAGAAGTCGCGCCAGGTGGAGGCGGCGTGGTGGGCGGGGTGGACGTCGAGCATGGATTGGTACTCCTCTGGAGCTGAGCCGTCCGGAGACGCAGGTGGTGCAGCTTGATCCACGGCTGCAGGACTGGCGACAGGCAACGCTGCCGGGATGGGTGGTTCTGGCATAAGGTCTTAGGGGGCCGAGGTGAGGGTAGCTTACCAGCGTTCGTTCAGCCATAGCCACTCGGGGCTCAGTTCCCGATAAACGGGCTTTTGAGAAACTGAGAAACCTGCGTTTGTCCCCGAACACGCCTCCGGCGCGGATGATATTTTGACGGCCAATAGACAGTTATCGAATATTAGATATAGACACAAAGATGGATAGGCGATACTGACACCACGGTGGACACCACGCTGTAACCACCTGTAAGTTACTAATTCAATAGGACACAAGTGCGGATTGGCTCGAATCCCCCACTCTCCGCCAGATTCCCTGTAAGTGATTAAATAATAGACAAATACAACGGATTAAAGAGTTTGTAAGGGTCTTTGTAAGGTGCCTGAGGCTATACAGTTCCCTGCTTTTCCCTGTATTCCGCCCGTTTACCTTATAAAATGGGAACCACCCCACAAAACAAAGCCATTTTGGGCGTTCGAGGATTTTCATCCGGCATCATGTCCACGTATGCCGTACGCGAGTGATCGTCGACGGCGACATAGAGGAACTCCCAGCCGGCGCCTTGGGTCTCGTCGCGGGGGTTGCCGCTGGCCGTTTTACTGGGCTTTTGATCCTCGCCAGCTTCTTGATGTCTAGACTTGGCGGAATATGATTTGCAACAAGCGTCGGCAATCCAATGCCCAGGTTTACGTAATCTCCGTCGCGCAGTTCCAAGCCGTCCGTTTCGCGATGGCGTTACGTTTTTCATCAATCGTGAGTGAACCTGCGATTGTCTGCGCGAGGTTGGCTTCAGTCATGGTTTTCCTTTCCTGAAATAGTGCGAAGGGTATCACGAATGCACTACTGCGCTGTCCAACCACCATCCACGGGTAGCGACGCGCCCGTAATGTTGGCAGCAGCATTGCTGCAAAGAAAGACCACGAGCGCGCCGATCTCCTCCACTTGCGTGAAACGCATCGACGGCTGCTTTTCCTTCAGCAATTCGCGGACGGCTACCTCGCGCGGCATCCCGAGCTCTTGCGCCTTAGCCTCAATTTGCCGCTCGATCAGAGGCGTTAGCACAAATCCCGGACAGATCGCATTGCAGGTGATCGGCTCCCGTGCAAGCTCGAGCGCGACCACCTTGGTTAGCCCGACAAGTCCGTGCTTCGCCGCGACGTACGCCGATTTGTTCACGGAAGCCACCAAGCCATGCACGGATGCGACATTGACAATACGGCCCCAGCCAGCGGTGCGCATGGCTGGGACCGCGGCGGCAATCACATGGAATGCCGCGGAAAGGTTGATGGCTAGAATCCTGTCCCATTGCTCGGCGGGAAAGTCCTCCACCGGCGCCACGTACTGAATGCCGGCGTTATTGACGACGATGTCGAGTCCCCCCAGCTTGTCGATGGAGTGCGCAACCAGGCCACGGCAGCCTTCGGCAGTAGATAGATCAGCCGGGTCGTAACAGGATTCACAACCCGATCCGCGATGCAGTTCTGCCCGCAGCGATTCGATCTGCGATGGCTCGCCAAAACCGTTGAGCATCACCGAGCAGCCTGCTTCCGCCAGCACCCTGGCAATCCCCAATCCTATCCCGCTGGTCGATCCAGTAATGAGAGCTCTGCGGCCGGCGAGGTTCATTGAGGGGTGCTCCCGTCGGGCAACTGTTCCACCTGGGGAATTCAAATGACCTGAATCCATCCAAGAAAAATAGGGCTTGACAGACCTTGCTGTCAACAAATAAAAGAACGTTTGTTATTGGAACGAGCGTTCATTTTTCAAAGGTTCAGAAAACATGCCGAAGATTGCCAAGAGCCGCATCGAGGAAAACCGCCAGGTAATCGAATCGGCTGCGCTTGGCCTGTTCACGCGGCAGGGATTCCACGGCACAAACATTCGCGAGATCGCCGATAAAGCCGCAGTTTCCATCGGTGCGATCTACACCTACTACTCCACCAAGGAGGCCCTGTTTGCGAGCATCGTCCACAACTCCGAACGCCGGCTTGGAGATCGGCGCGCCGAGATGTTTCTTGCGATGGAAGATCCTTTCTCGCCGGCGGGTCTCATGGAGCTGGCGCAAAATGTGCGCAGCATCGTCTACGACCATGCCGATCATTGGCGGTTGATGTACATCGACGTCCTCGAATTTGACAACCGGCACTTCGCCGACAAGTTTCAGAATCTTGCCGAACAGTTCCGCCAGCGGCTAAGCGTTCCTTTCGCCAAAGCTGTAGAGCATCGCGGCTGGTGCGGCCAGGATCCAGGGTTCGTCTACGCGAACATTTATCTGAACATCATGACCTACTTTCTCGTCGAGAAACTCTTCGCGGGCAATCAGCATCTCGGCGTGAGCGATGACGTCGCGATGGAAAACATCGTCACTCTTTTCTTACGCGGGCTCTGGAAGGTTGATCCGTCCAAAAGAGCTGGCCCCGCGCGCAACGGAAAAAAAGCTAAGCAGGAAGGGATCCCTGGCCGGAATAGATCTGCCGGGAACCAGGAAGTGAAGCCCGCGACAAGGAAACCTCAAAAGAAAACGGCCAAGGCGTCAAGACAAAATCGGAGGAACGCATGAAACTTCGTACTCTCTCTCTGTTACTTGTTTGCGCTCTCTGCTTCGCGGCAACAGCAGGCGCACAGAGCTCGACTACCGGGCAGATTCTCGGCACCATCACGGATCGTTCCGGGGCAGTCGTCCCCGGCGCAGCGGTTACGCTTGGCGCACCGTCCGGCCAGCATCGCGCTACTTCCACGGATAATCAGGGCTTGTATCGCTTTTCACAGTTATCGCCTGGAACTTACACCCTTACCTTCGCTGCTTCCGGTTTCGCGACGGTGACACGGCAAGGAGTGGTGGTCGAGGTGACTCAAACATCGGCGGTATCGCTCCAGTTAGCGGCGGCTGGAGTCACGACCACCGTGCAGGTCATGTCGGAAGAAGCCCCTCTGGTCGATTCCGCAGCTTCCACCACAGGCCGCCTCATTGGAGAACGCGAGGTCCATGATCTGCCCCTTCCCACACGTAATTTCCAACAACTGCTGACTCTCTCTCCCGGCACCGTTGCTTCCGTCTCGAACAACACTGCGCTCGGTCGCGGCGACAGCGACATCGACGTTAACGGACAGCAAGCGACCAGCAACAACGTGCAGATCGACGGCATCCAGGTGAACTCCATCGGCACAAACTCTACACCGAACATCGCGGTCCCCTCGCCCGATGCGATCCGAGAGTTCATCGTGCAGACCTCCCTTTACGACGCGACTCAGGGTCGCAATACGGGCGGCAACGTCGCCGTGGTCACCAGGTCCGGCGTAAATCGCATTCACGGATCGGCTTTCGAGTTCTTCCGCAACGAAGCATTCAATGCAAACGATTTCTTCCTGAAGCGCAGCGGTCAGCGGGGCCCGGAACTCCGCCGCAACCAGTTCGGCGGAACTATCGGCGGCCCACTGTGGAAAGACCGGACCTTCCTCTTTCTCTCGTATCAGGGCTCGCGGGAGAAGAACGGCGCTTCGGTCACCAACAGCATCAGCTTCCTCAACATTCCAACCGGGTTGACCAGCGACCGCAGCACGGCGACCCTTAGTGCCTATGCTGCATCCCTCGGCGTGGCCACGGTCAACACTGCCGCACTGGGGCTTCTGCAGGCGAAGCTGCCAAGCGGACAATTTGCAATACCCAGCGCGTCAACAGGTGGCACGCAAAGCTGCAGCGGCGCGCTTTGTGTTTCCCAAACTGCGCTGAGCAGTCTCTCAACCTACCACGAGGACCAGTTCAACATTAATCTCGATCACAACATCACGGCCAGGGACCACCTGTCGGCGCGGCTTTTCTCGTCGAATATCCCGCAGTTGCAGGGGATCAACACCTTCCTCGGAGCCAACCCATTTCAGGCGCCGGGCTTCGGCGGTGTCCTCTACTTCCGCAATCGCGTGATCTCGTTGAATGAGACCCGCGTCATCAATCCCAACATCGTGAATGATTTTCACGCTGGCTTCTCGCGTATCAAGGGATACTCCCATCCCCAGGAGCCCTTCACGAACGCGCAGTTTGGCATCAACAATCCCCTGGCCGCCCGTTTTCCCGGTCTCGCAACTATCCAGGTCAATGGCCTGTTTACCGTTGGATCAGGAGCGTTGGTCGATCAGCACAGCGTGACCGGCACTTTTCAATTTGCCGACACGCTTACCTGGAGCCATGGCCGGCAAACCATTCGCGTAGGCGGTGACGTATACCGCCACCGTGTCGATTTCGCGTTCAACTTCTTCAGCCGCGGCGAGATTCTGGTCAACAGCTTTCAGCAGTTCCTGGCTGGAGGCACCCCGACTTCGACCGTCACCGGACTGCTCGGCAATGGCGTGCGCGACCGCGGCTATCGAGCAACCGACGCCGATGCCTTTCTCCAGGACGACATCCGTGTCACGCCGAATCTGACCGTGAACGCCGGCCTTCGCTTCCAACGCTACGGAGGGTTCAGCGATATTCGTGGGCGCCTGGTGAACTTCGATCCCAGCGTGTTTCTCGCGAACCACACCACGACATGTACGCAGGCCGCGCCCTGCAGCGCTCCCAACGATGGCTTCACCATGCTGTCCGGGAATCAGACTCTCAACCGCGACCAGTACAACGTTGCGCCGCGTGTCGGATTCAGCCTGAAGCCGACGGGGCGCGACGACCTCGCAGTTCGCGGCGGCTTCGGCATCTACTTCGATCGCTTCTCCGCGCGCATTGCTAATTTGCAGATATTCAACTATCCGTACGATATCGTCGGAGTCGGCCTTGGTTCTCTGCAGTCCTCGTTCCCCAATCTTGCGAACCTGACTTTTCCTCTTGCCCCCACCGTGCCTTCTCCTATCCCGTTCTATTTCTTCGGCGCGCCGCTTGCCGGCACCCAGACCCCGGTCAGCGGCCTCTATGTCGATAAGAACTTCGGCTCTCCCTATACATACCAGTACAACCTCGGCGTGCAGTATTCGCCGTTCTCCGACTACCTTATCGAGGTCGGCTTCGTGGGTGCGAGAGGCGCTCACCTGATCAACGTGGCCACCCTGGGCCAGACCAATGCGCCGGCGGTCATCGCGGGGTCCGGATTCTCCAGCAATAAGGCACTCAACGGTCTCGATATCGCGCAAAGCACTGCGTCTGCCAACTACAACTCATTACAAGCGAGTCTCACTAAGCGCTTCGACAAGCACCTATCTTTTCTCGCCTCTTACACCTATTCGAAGTCTCTCGACAACAACTCCGGCGCGCTTGAGAACGAACTGGCGGCGCTTCCAGGCGATCAGAATAACCTGCAGACTCAGTACGGACCATCTGACTTCGACCGCACGCAGCGGGTCGTTATCAGCGGGGTCTACGACCTCGCGAACGCCTACAAAGGCGGTTCGCGTCTGCTCGCCGAAGCGGTGAACGGCTGGGGATCGGCGATGATTGCCACCTTCCAATCAGGCACACCCTTCTCAGTCAACTGCATCGTGGGATCAGCGCTCTATAACCGCGCGGATCTCATTCCAGGAGTCAATGCGAAACTTAGCGGCTCAACTCAATCCAGACTTGGCGGTTACTTCAACACCGCGGCTTTCAAACCGAGTTGTACGAACACGGCTCCCTATGGAGCGTCCAGCAGGAACATGCTGCGCGGCCCGGGACAGAAAGATGTCGACTTCAGCGTGATCAAGCACTTCCCGATCTCCGAGACATCGAATATCGAGTTCCGTTCCGAACTGTTCAATGTATTCAACTTCGCCAATTTCGCCAATCCGAACAACAATGTTGCAGCACTTGGGGTCGGAACGGTCAGCGCCACGAGTGCGGGGCCTCGCGTCATTCAGTTTGCACTCAAGGCAAACTTCTAAGCGGCCCCCCGGCGCCAGTCGCGACCCTCCGGCTGGCGCATGTTGTTTGAACCCCACTTGCATCCTTCGCTATACCTACGTTCGGGATTGCAATAGCTTTTGGAGTAAACAGGACTTATGTCATCCACGATCGCACCCCAGGTTAACAGCGCAGTACTTCGGGCCGCCGCGGTGCCCGAGAATGTCGGCTTCTCAGGCGAGCGGCTGCTTCGAATCACTCGCGCCTTTCATTCCGAGGTGAACACGGGAGGGCTACCTGGAGCAGTCGTTCTGGTCGCGCGCAAGGGGCAGATCGTGCTCAGCGAGGCGTATGGTTTTCGTGACCGTGAAGCAGGCGCGCCAATGCGGTTCGACGATATTTTCCGGATCGCGTCGATGACTAAGCCGATCACCATCGTCGCGGCCCTGATGCTTGCCGAAGAAGGCAAGTTGTTGTTGCCAGAAGCCGTAGGAAAGTACCTGCCGGAGTTTGCGGATTTAAAGGTCGGCGTGGAAGGCCCCAATGGGCAACTGTCTCTCATCGATTTGAAGCAGCCGATGACCGTGCACGATTTGATGCGCCATACTTCTGGCCTGACATACGGCTTGTTCGGCAAGTCGGTAATCAAAACACGCTATAACCAAGCGGGAGTCTTTTCTCTTCTCAACACCAATGAGCAGATGGCCAAGAAGCTCGCCGAATTGCCGTTGTGCTATCAGCCTGGAACTACCTTCGACTATGGTATGTCGACGGATGTTCTCGGCCGTATCATCGAGGTCATCAGCGGACAGACGCTGGGAGAATTTCTTAATCGACGGCTCTTCGTGCCGCTCGGCATGAAAGATACAGGCTTCGCCGTGCCCCACGGTAGCGGACGAATTGCGCAACCGCAAGCGGATCCCGTCACCGGGGTTCGCGTGCCGATGGCCGATCCGCTCGTACCGATGCCGTGGGAGTCCGGCGGCGCAGGACTCTCGTCCACTGCGTGCGACTATCTTCACTTTTCGCAGATGCTGCTCAACGATGGCGAGCTTGACGGCACCCGTTACCTCTCCCCTTTTTCGGTGCGCCTTATGTCCAGTGATCACCTTCCTTCTGAAGTGGCTTTTGATCCCGCAACTCTGCCGCTCTTCGGAGGCGAAGCGCCGATGCCTATTATGGGTCAGGGCTTCGGACTTGGAGTCGCGGTGCGCACTCACGATGGCGTTAATCCTCTGCCGGGTTCGGTGGGAAACTACTACTGGGGGGGCGCACTAGGAACGTACTTCTGGATTGATCCCAAAGAGCAACTGATCGCCATCATGATGACTCAGGCACCGGCGGACCGTCTCCGCTACCGATATCTCATCCAACAACTGGTGTATCAGGCTTTGGTGATCTAACGACCTTTCGCCGTTCTGGACCGTGCAGCGTCAGTCCGTCAATAAGCGATTGCTCCGCATAAGTCATTGAACGCATCTCGCCGAGTCACTCATTGAAATCAGATTGGTAACGAAAAGTCGGCGTCGCACCAGCTTTCCGGGAGCAACCCGCACCGTTGACTTCCTTCTTGACCCAACCTAAGAGGTCCATTGGATGGCGACTCGCTCCTTCTTATCGGCCCGACCATCTCTCATTACCACATTGTTCATAAGCTCGGCAGCGGTGGTATGGTTGTCGTCTATAAAGCGGAGGACACTACGCTCCGCTGCTTTGTCGCGCTGAAGTTCCTCTTTGACAAGTTCGCCTCAGACCTGGAAGCACTGAACCGCTTTGACCGCGAAACAATAGATTGGGACTAGCTACTCTCAGTCGTGCAGTATGTGGGTCGGGAGCCACTTATAACGCTCAGACACTCTAGCTGCAACTACTTCGGGTGCAGCACACGTTTTGAAACGTGGACATGTCGCTCCTCATGTGACGAATCAAGCTTGGCTGCTTCAGCCATCGCAAGCGCCGGCGGAATAGGCGTATAACCGCCGTCGTCGATCACGGCCTGCTGCCCCTCTGGACTGAGCACGTAGCGAAGAAAGGCCTCGACCCGGGCGTCCGCCGACTTGCCAGGAGGTTTATCGATGAATGCGGTAATGCTCCGAGTCAGAGCGTACCTGTGGTTCTCAATTGTCGCCCGGGTCGGAAGGAGGAACGGACCGCCCCGCGGACCGATTGGGACACTTCGGATGTCCTTGTTCTTGTACAGCAGACTCGAGTAGCCAATGGCATCCTCATCGGAGCCAATCGCATCCACAATGCGCTGGCCAGCGTCGAGGAGAGAGCCATCCGTGTTTTTTACGTCACCGAGTTCTACCAGTGCAGGATTCCACTTTGTACTTCCATTCATAACGCGCTGTTCGAGATAGTAGCCGAAGCCGCGATGAATTTCGAATCCGAATAGGTGGATCGGACGTCCAGCCCATTCTCCTGTGAGGCCGAGGTCGCCCCAAGTCGTCGGCGGCTTTTGCTCTGCTCCGAATAGTCTCGCGATCTGCGGCAGCGACAGGTGCGCCAGTGGATTCGCCCGATTCACGAAGACCACCAACGCAAAATCTTTATTGCGAGTGTCCAGCGATCCCGTGACAACGTCGACGCCGACGGGAGGGTAATGATGGACGTCTTCGAAAGCCTCTACCTCGACCGGCCATATCTCACGCCCCATTATGGCAATGTCGCCGGTGCCGGTGTAGAGCGATCCGATGGCAGATGCTGTTCCGTGCAACTCATTGTCGAACTGAATCTCGGGGTGAGTTTTGCGAAATCCTGTCTCCCACTTCGTGACTAGAGACTCAATGTAGTCGTGACCCAGAGCCCCATGACCCCAGATGCGGATCGGCGTATGCGCGGAATCCGTTTGACCCGCCAAGGGTTGGCCCGCGAGGAAAAATAGCAAAGCGGTCGCAGTGTAACCTGCGTAACGGAAACTCATTGGGAATCCTCCGCGGCTGTCGCACCCTTAGCCATCGGCCTATCCAGTTTCTCAACTTGCTTCTGTGCCAGTTCTGAGCTCAACGGAAGTAGTTGATCGGACGGGCGGACCAACGCCTGTGCCGCCGGACTCAAGAGGAAACGAACAAACAGATCATACTTAGGGTTTAGGGGCTTGTCCGGCAGTCTGCGAAAGTAGAGCCACACCGACCGCGTCAATGCGTACTGACGATTTTGCAAGGCCTCGTCGCTCGGTGGAATCGGCTGCGCGGACTCAGACGCTTCCACCGCAAGCACCCTCGTCTTCGACCCTCGCGGCAAGGCGGTGTAGCCGATCGCATAGGGATCTGCGGCAACCGCCTTTGCAACACGCTCAGCCGCGGATAGCGCTCCCCCGTCGTGATCGCTTAACAGGTGACTAGCCGGGTTCGGCTTGAAGTCGGAACGCAAAATGTCATGCCGGAAGAAAACACCGAGCGCATCTTCGCCACCGAATCCATATGGATGAATCGGCTTGTTCGCCCAGGCACCCTTCAAGCCAAGATCGCCCCACGTCCGAATGTTCGACGCTGCAGCTCGATGTTCGCTTCCATAGATTGCATCAAGCTGACTCAGCGAAATTGAATCAAGAGGATTATTCGCATTCACAACGACAACAGGCGTAAAAAGCTGTCCCGGAGCATGAAGACCGGAGGTAGCAACGGTCACTCCGAAGGCCGCTTGCTGGTACACCCATTGATACGCCATCGTCTCGACCGGCCAGATCTCCCGCCCCATCAAAGCCATGTCGGCAACGCCGTTGTACAGGCCCGCCATTACGGCAGAAGCACCATGCCACTGGTTCTCAAATTGAACCTCGCGGTGAAGTTTGTGGTACTCGCCTTCCCACACAAGTAGTTGCGGAGCAAGGCCGTCGTATGCCCAGACTCGAATCACCTGAGGAGTATCAGGCTCTCGTGTCTGCTGTGCATATCCGGAAGCCAACGCACAGATGCCGCAGATCGCAGCAATACCCGCCCGGATAATCTTGCTCACCCGATGATTAGTGGATCTTCTTGAGCTGCGCATCGACAACCTCTTTAGTCAGTGGCAGATATTTGCCGTCTTTCACGATCGCATCCTGGCCTTCCCTGCTGAGCACGAATCGCAAGAACTCTTTCACCTTGGGGTCCATTGGCTTCTCGGCAGAGCCGTTGGCGTAAAGGTAGACTGCGTCATACAGGGGATATGAACGGTTACGAACGTTTTCTCGAGTCAGTGAGACGTAGTTCTTAGAGTCGCCCGCGGCAAGCGCAACTAGTTTGGCGCCTTCCACCTTGAAGTTTTCCTCGGAGTAACAGATTCCATAGGGATCTTTGGCCAAGTCTTCCACCATCATGCTTGCTCCGATTGCTAGCGTTCCATCCGGCTTGCCATAGTTCGCATATTCCAGCAGGAAGGGATTCCACTTGGCCGACCCGTGCATCACCTGGTCTTCAAATCGGATGGCCTGGTGATATCGCAAATTGACCCCGTATACATGGATCGGCTTGTCCGCCCATTCACCCGTCAGCCCAAGCTGTCCCCATGTCCGGATATTCTGTGCGGCTGTACGCGCTCGCTCAGGATGCCACGAGGTTCCCTCCCAAGCGCCGGTCCGCTCTGCTCCAAAGATCGCCTCGAGCTGCGCGATACTCAGCTTTGAGATGGGATTCGCCTTGTTGACGAAGATGCCGAACGCAGGGGACCAGCCCGGCACGTCATAGGACCCGGTAGCGTATTCGATTTCGACCGGATCCGCGTTCATGGTGCGCTCGTATGCCAGCAGGTCTTCAAACGTCATTTTGCGTGACGGGTCCACGTCGCCTGCATTTAAGAAAAGCGCGTAGACGGCTGCGGACGGCGTCTTGAGATTGAATTCGAACGTCACGCCGGGTTGGAACTTCTTGAATGCCGCCAGCCAGTTCTCCCCGACATGGCTATCCGCAATGTAGTTCGAGCCCGTCATGCGAATCACTCCCGACACTTGCTGCTGAGGCTTATAGGAGGGCAGGTCACTGAGATCGAACGCGGTGGGAGGATAATCAACCAGATCCCGCCGCCCGGCAACATGCGCGTTGCGAGCTTTTTGAACGTCGAGGGCATCTCGATCCTGGGCAAGGACAGGTAGAGCTATCATCAATGGAACGGCGAAAATCGCGACGATATGATTCTTCATTAGCTTCCTCTTCACATTTCTGCATCAGTCGAGTTTGTGGCGCTGCGCGACAGCGACGTGCTCATTGATCGGCGTATAAGCCCCGTCATCGGCGACCGCTTGCATACCTTCGCGGCTGAGAATGTAACGGATGAACTCCTTCAACCTGGGATCTACAGGTGTCCCCGGTTTACGGTTGATGTAAAGCGTCGAGAAGCGATGAAGTGGATAACTGTGGTCCCAGATCGTCTCGGAAGTTGCGAGGACGAACGGGCCGCCTGCGTGATCGGCGAGACCAATCTGCTTGATCTCGTTGTTGGTGTATTGCAGGTTGGCGAATGCGATGCCGTCGGGGTCGCCGGCAAGAGCTTTTAGGATGTAAACACCGGCATTGATAACCTCTCCATTGGCGTCGCGGCCGTTGTCGAAGTCTTTGAGATCTGCGTTCCAGGTGCCGGAGTCATGCAGCACTACGCGATTGAAATATCCCGCCATACCTGTATCGAACTGATAACCGTAAACATGAATCAGATGGCTCGCGATCTCGCCCGTGAGCCCAAGATCGCCCCAGGTTCGGACCTTCTTCCCTCCCGGTCCGGTACAACCGAAGATGGCTTGAGCCTCCGCCATAGTCAATCCTTTGATCGGGTTGGACGCATGCGCAAATACTTCGAGTGAGAATGTCTTATGCGGCGTTCCGAAAGACCCTGAGCTGATTTCGATACCCAGCGGCTCGTAACCGAATCGTCCCTTGAAACCGTTGATTTCCGCCCGGTACCCCTCGCGCCCAATGAAAGAGATATCCGCAATGCCGGACGTAATGCCCGCCATTGCGGCCTCCGTTCCAGGCAGGTTCGTGGTAAAGGTGACGCCAGGCTGGAACTTCTGGAAGCCTTCTTGCCAACGCTTCATCAGATCCGGAATGTAATTGTTGCCGAAGACGCGTATTACGCCGGAGACATGCTGGTGCAGCTTGTAAGGCTGCAGATCGGATACGTCTCGATGCTGCGGCAGTTGAGCACTTGCGACACACGAAAAGACAAAGGCGGTGACCGCCGATCGAACTGCTCTCCGCTTCACTGGAGTACCTCCCGGCTCTTGGCCGCGACTTCCGGCGGCAGTGGCAAATAGCCTCCTGTGCGGACGACGATTGCTTGCCCCTCCGGGCTGACGATGTACTCCAGGAACGCCGCGACCTTTGCCGGGACCGGTGACTTCGGTTTGCGATTGACGTAGATGTACACCGTGCGCACGAGAGGATAGGTATCTGCCGCAATCGTCTCGGCAGCTGGGAGCACAGCGCTGGCGCTTTCCGAGATGGAGAGTGCGATCGCTTTGAGCTTCGGTGCAGGCCAAGACGAGAGAGCGAGCCCATACTTATCCTTGGCCAGGGCTGTGGCAATCTGCTGCTCTGCGGTCGCGCCCGGCTTGGCTTGAAATTGAGTCAGGCAGCAGGAGAACTTTTGCGAACCTTTCATCGCTGCTCGCTCAAAAAACTGCACTTCGGCGCTTTGGATGTTATAGGTGTAGAGCTGGATCGGTTTGGGGGCCCAATCACCTGTGACGCCGAGATCCCCCCAGGTCTTGTACCTCCGCTCACTCAGTCGATGATCCGCATCGAAGATTCCGTCAAGCTGCTGCATGCTTAGATGCCGTAGGGGGTTCGCCTCATTGACGTACACCATAAGCGCAGGCGCATGATGCGGGGTAGCGACAGAACCGCGCGCCACCGGTATGCGAAAAGGATCGTAACCTGTCCCTTGCTGATAGGCATCGACCTCGATGAAGCTGGCTTCACGGTCGAGGACCGCAAGATCGGCCGTATTTGTGTAGAGCCCCCCGATAGCACTGGCATTTCCGTCCAGTTCATCTTCAAAACTGGTGCCGGGATGCAATTGGCCAAACCCCGCTTGCCACGCCCTTAACAAGGTGAGTATGTAATCCTGACCCTTATGACCGTGGCCCCATATGCGTATCGAACCTGGATCGGCCCCGGACGAAGGCGACTGGGCAATGGCAGCAATACTTAGACCAAGCATCAAACTCGCAAGGCCGCTCCGCCGAATTTGACTAAGCAAAGGCATAGAGTCGGGTCTGTCCACCTAACGGATGAGCTTCAATTGAGATTCAACCACGCTCCGGGGCAGCGGGTAATACATGCCAAAATCATTAACGTCCTGTTGGCCTTCACGGCTCAGAATGTAGCGCATGAACTCGCGCGCGCGATCATCCATCCGCTTGCCTGGCTGCTGATCGATGTAGATATACGCATCGCGCTTGAACGGATAGGTCCGGTTCTGGACATTGGCTATACTGAGCGGAACATAAGGCCCACCATCTTCAGAGAGATCGACCTGTTTCACATTTGGGTAATTCTTGGAATGCAGGACAGGCCCCCACGCAATCCCATACTTATCCTTCGAAAGCTCCTCGTACATGCGTTCGCTCGCGACCTTGCGCCCATCGGCATCTGGAACTATTTCCTTCTCCTCCACATACTCTTTGAAGTTCTCGTTCCATTTGTCGTTCCAGTGAAAGAGCTTGCGCTCAACGTTGACCTCAAATCCCGGGGCAATATAGCCATAGGTCTGGATCGGCTTGTCAGCCCACTCACCGGTAAGTCCGAGTTGGCCCCAGGTGCGGATATTCTCCGAGGCCGGCCGAGCATACTTGCCCGTGTAGAAGACTCCGTCCCAGCCGCCCGTGCGCTCCGCTCCAAAAATATCGTCGAGTTGCTTCATCGTGAGTTTGGTCAGGGGATTGTCCTTATTGACCACGATCTGTATGGCCCACAGCGACCCACGTGTCTCGTAACCTCCTGTAGCGACCACCAGCTCAACGGGGAGATATCTCTTCACCTGATAGAACGGGAGCAGGTCACTTACCTTGGCGTCGTCTCCGGCCGGAGCAACGTCTACGCCGAGAATGTAGAGACCCGGAATTGCGCCTTCGCTGGACTGCGAGAATGTATTGTCGAAGACGGCGTCGGGATGAAAGCGCACAAACCCCTTCTCCCACGCCTCCATCTGCCCCTTGAGTTCACCGCCGAAGACGCGAATAGTTCCTTGAATTTTCACATCAGGCTTATAGACATCCAACAAGTTTGGATCTGGGCTCTGAGCATTCAGCGGAAGCCAGAGCGATACGAATGCAGCAAGCGCTGCGGCGAGACATATTTTCATGCAATCCTCGTTATTTCTTTTGGGAAGACAGTCTGTCCGGACCGGCTTGTTGAGCGCAGTAGAATGCCTTTTCCCGAGCAGATAAGGGAATATTCTTCAGGAATGAAGATCCTCTGAATCCGATATGAACATCGCTTAATCCCTATGGAAGGCCCCTATGAAGACTATGCTCGCAGTGTCGCAAGCAGTCTGCACTCTCGCCCGGCGGCTATTCCAGCTTCTTCAGCTGTTCCTCCACAACCTCTTTGGTGAGCGGAAGATATTTCCCATCCTTCGCTATGGACTCTTGTCCCTGCCGGCTGAGAATAAAGCGAATAAATTCCTTGAGTTTTTTATCGACAGGCTGGCCGGGCACCCGGTCGAGATAGAAGTACACCTCGAGCAACATTGGGTACGTGCGGTTCTGCACATTCTCGATCGTCAGCGGAACGTAGGGGGCGTCGGCCTTCGCTGCAATGGCCAGCGTCTTGGTCTGCGGTGTCAGAAACATTACGCCGCTGTACCCGATGCCGTAGGGGTCCTTCGATAGATCAATTATTAGCTGGTCGGCGGCAATCTTCAGAGTGCCATCCGGGGCCGCGTAGTTCGCGTACTCTTGCAGCGATTCCGTCCATTTGTCGCCCCCCTGGAAGACCATCTGCTGGAAGTCACGCGCCATGCCATATTGCAGGTTGAGACCATACACGTGGATTGGGGCATTCTTCCACTTCCCTGTGAGGCCGAGCTGTCCCCATGTGCGAATGTTGCCCGCCGCGGTTCGCCCTGCTTCCGGATGCCAGGTCGTGCCTTGGTAGCCGCCAGACCGTGCCGCACCAAAGATGCCGTCGAGCTGTTGCACCGTGAGCTGGGAGATCGGATTGTCCTTGTTTGTCACCACCGCCAGGGCTGGACTCCAGCCAGGAACATCATAGGAGCCAGTCGCAATCAAAATGCGTAAAGGCTCATGGTTGAATGCGCGCTCGTAGAGTTCTTCGTCCGAGAGGGTGAAGAGCCGGCAGGCAGCCAGATCAGCGACGCCAGTGGCAAGGGCCGGCGCCGCCTCTAGAGCCGTGCGCATATGAACGTCGAACTTCACATCAGGCTGAAATTTGTGGAATGCTGTCTCCCAATAACCATTCAGGTTTGAATCTGCGAAGTAGTTGGATCCCCATTCACGGATAGTGCCGGAGACTGTTTGCTCAGGCTTGTAGTCAGGCAATCCGGAAAGATCCCAGGGGTGTGTATAGTAGACCCGATTGGCTCGGCCAGAGACATGCTCGCTGCGAGCCTTCTGCACATCAAGACCATTTCGTTCCTGGGCCAAGGCAGACGAGCTGATCAAAATTGCCACGCTGGCGAGGATGCCGAGCCGATTCATGCTATCTCCTGACGGTTTTTGCAGACGACGCCCGTCTGAAGAAGAGTCGCCCTTGTGCATGAGCACGGGCTGAACAGCGGATTAATTCGTCTTCATTCTGCCTGCCGCGATGCCTGCCTTGCCGCCGGTCGGACTCGCTTTTTCTTCAACCAGAAGAGTGGTCCGGTGACTGCCAGCACCGGCAGCATCAAGCTCATCACACAGGCGAGGATCCGAGTAGGCCAGCCGAAGATGTCTCCCGTATGGACCTCGCGATTCCACTCCCGGAAGAATCGTGTAGGAACGCCTACTGCGCGCGCGCTACGAACGTAGAGCACCTCACCTGAATACGCGTTTATCATCACAAACGACCGCCCAAGTGGCGTGCCATCCTCGGGAAACTTGAGCCACGCGCGATAAACTCCGCGCGTGCCCGGCAAATTGATCTGGGTCAGGCGCGCGTCTGGAATCGAATGTCTAGCCGCAGCAGCAATCGCCTCAAGTGAAACAAATTGCGCGTCAGAAACCGGCGGAGCAATTTTCCAATCCGGCTCGGTATCCGGCAAATGGAGGGCCTTGTTCGTCATGGGAAGCCACTTGGATTGCCAGTGGACTACAACGCCCGTCATGCCAAACAGCAAGAGAAATACAAAGGAATAGAAGCCTATTGCATTGTGAAGATCAAAGACAATACGGCGTCCCGAAGCTCCCCAACGAACGCTGAGAATTTTACGCGGCCACCAAAGCACAATACCGCTGACACCAAGCAGGATCAATGCCGCCGCCATCAACATCATCACAAAGGCGCCTCGGTCTCCCAACAACATGTCAGTGTGGAACTCGTGGACCGCCGTTGCGAAGCTCATACCGTCGATCTTGCCGAGTATCTGGCCAGTGTACTGGTCCACGAACACCGTCGACGTGACTTTACTGCGAGGGAATTCGACCTGTGCCGTGTAGGCTAGGTCCGGCTTAGGCGAACTGGGTGACAACGCGAATGTCAGAACCTTTGCCGCCGGGTATGCGGTGTGAATACCGG
>JALYIG010000319.1 GCA_030775885.1 Acidobacteriota bacterium
ATTCCGAGCCGCGGCACACCGACGACGAAGCCAGCGCCACCATTGGTTCCCTGCTGCTCTACCGGCACTGGGCCCTGACCCGGCTGCCCGGTGCCATGCAACAGGGCAATCTTTTCTTCGAGCGTCATGGCCTTCAGTATCAGCTCGGCACGTTGTTCCGGTGGCAACGCCGTATTCTGCCAAGGCTTCGTCGTCGAAGACTGAGCCAATAATCCAGCAGCGGCGGTGAAGGGCAAAATACAGAGAGCGAGCTTGTTGATAAGGTGCATTGCGTCCTCGAGTCAGATTGATGGAGCGTTCACTACATTTCGTTGCATGTCCTAAGGAGCGACCGCGATCGACGTTGACGGGATATTCCATCCCCGCAGCTTTACGGAAATTGCACCATGCGCCGCGGCTTGCGGATAAGCGATGGAAACGGTCTTGCTCTCACCGGGAAGCAGTGAAATGTAATTTTCACTGTAGTACGCAGGGAGAATGCGCTCTCCGGTCGACGCATCCACGAGCGTCAGCTTTGCTGTGATAGCCGGCGTCTTGCCATTGTTTGTTAGCGAAACCGTAGTGTGACTCTCGCCGCCAGTCACAGCAGACGGATGAATGGTTGCCGTCAGTGTAGCGGCTCCCATCTCGTCCATAGGCTTGTATTCCCACTTGGAACGGGCCTGCCAGTAGAAGTTGTCGGAGAGTAAGGTACCAGCGGCATCGTGCAGTTCGAGCTTGATCAGCACCACGCCAGAGCTCTTCATTGCGTCACGCAGCTCCAGCGTGAAAGCAGGTGTTTCAGCCTCGGCGCTCGCAGAGAGTGTCGCCTCTTTTTCCGCAATGGCGTCGCCAGTCAGATCTAACAACCGGGCAACAACCTTCACGCCGCTGAGTGCCTGCTCCGTGTTGTTGACCACAACGACATCGTGGTCGGGAAGGTTCATCTGAATATGCACCGGTTCTGCCGCCTTCTTCACCGCGTAAAACGAGGCTTGTGTGTCATAGTCGTGGCTGAAGATCTGCCATACCGAACTGGGCCACGCAGGCTGCGTCATCCAAAGCATTCGGCCACTATTGGGAGCCCATAGGTGCGCGTTCATTCCTTCAAAGGCGGCACGATGGTCGACATAGTTAAGCATCTGCGCCTTGCGGTCGAAGTCGGCAAGGCTCGATGGCGCACCAAACTGATCGATCATGGCCTGCATAAACGGAGCGACATCGCCATTTCCGTCCTGGTGCCAGTCGTGATACGCCCATGCATCGCTGATGGGCCACTGATCGGCCTTCGGTAAGAAGGACTGAAAAGACTCCAGTGTCGGCGGCGAGGGTATGCCAAGTTCTACTGCAAAACCCAGCGACAGCGTAGTGAAGTAGTCCTCGGGCTCCTGATACTTGTAGGGTCCGCTATCGTGCAGATTGATCTTGTTCGAGTCTGCAGAGTAGTAGCGGGTCCCATCCACATCTGCGATGATCTTCGCCAGACCTTCATTGATCGTCGCCGGCGGAACACCCTCATTGCGCCCACACCACACCGCAATCGATGGATGATTGCGGTAGCGCGTAATTACGTCCTTCGCATTCTCCAGGAAAAGCGCGGCATCCGTAGGTTCCTGATTGTAGTCCTGAGTTGAAGTCCAAAAGTCGTTCCAGATCAGCAGACCATATTCGTCGGCCAGATCGTAGAAGGTATCCTCTGTATCCTGCCCCATCCAGTTACGAATCATGTTGACGTTTGCCTCTTTGTGCAGGCGGAAGTAGGGTTCAAGCCGCTCGCGCGAGACGCGCTTGCGCATGTCATCCATGCCCCAACTGCCGCCTTTGATCGCAATCCGTACGCCATTGACCCGAACGACCAGGAACGGCGCACTGCGCAAGTCAGTCAAGTCCTTGATAGCCGTCGAATGCTCCATCGCAGGAATTAATGTCGGGACCCAGCCATCGAGCGTTTCGCGGAAGCTGTTACTCGTCTGGTCGACGACCGAGGGTGAGCCCAGTAACTCTGCTTCGGTGGGTGATACCTCGACGCGGCGAAGGTGGCCAGTGCTGTCCAGCGCGCTGATCTCGTACGTCATTTCGCGCATACCGAAGCGCTCTTTGCGTTGGTCGGAAACCTTCCCACGGTTCTTGAAGCTGAGTGTCATGGTGTGCAAATCTGCCGCACCATATCCGTTGGGCCACCAGAGCCGCGGTTGCTGCACGATAAGCTGTTTGAACTCGCTCGGCGCCAGAGTCAGGGTGATGCCGCCAGAAGGTACCGTGACCGCCTTGGTAAGGTGCACATCGTCAAAAGCTATAGCCACAATACCCGCGACACTAACCGATGACGGATTTTCAAGCGGCACTCGGACTGTAAGCTCGGCGCGGCTGCGATCCGGGAGAGGCAGTCTGGTGATGATCTGTGGAACGTCGATACTTACGGCATCGCTTGCAGTGAGTGTGACATCCTGCCAAAGTCCGCTGTTGCGATCCCGAATCCCAGGAATCCAATCCCAGCCTTCAGTCGCGCCAAACGTGGGACCATCCATCATCATGACGCCGCCATTGGGCCCTGAACCTGCAGCCAAAGACTGTTCATGCGGGATGCCCGGATGTGGTGGTGGATTGATCAAAACGGCTACCACCGTCGGCTCTCCAGACTTCACGTAGGGCGTTACGTTGAATGTCTTATGACGGAATGCACCGACGATCTCACCGATATGTGTACCGTTCACCCACACGTTAGCACGATAATTGATACCCAGAAACGTAAGTTGCAGACGGCGTCCGCGCATCGTCGCCGGTGCAGTGAAAACGTCGCGGTACCAAAAGCTTTTTCGACTCAGCGACTCCGGAATCGCCATGTTGTTAAGGCCAAAATCAGGATCGGGATAGACACCGCGATCAATCAGCGTCGTGAGTATTGTGCCTGGAACGGTAGCCACCATCCACTTTGTGGCATCGAAGCCCGGGGTCGCAATCTGCTCACCGGTAGACGGCACTTCAGCGGCATCTTCCATTCGCCAACCATGACGCAGCGTCAGAGCGGAACCGTTTTCCGTGGGTTCATCTGTGCCGGTCAGAGGGCTTATCGCCTGCGGCTTTTGTAACGGCGCTGCGCTATGCGGCAAGGTTGCAGGGCTCTGTTGAGCGGTCAATCCCAGCGATCCGTGTGACTGCGCAGGCCAGGGCTTCGATCCTTCTTCAAATGGAAGATTGTCCAGACCTAAGGAGGGTTGTCCCCCTTCTCCAATCTCCAGCGCAGTCACAAAACGGCTGTGTAGGCTGACCTCGGCCAACAGTCCTCCGAAGTGTTGAAACCCATGCATCGGTGGAGATTGGGTGGGAGCCAGATTCAAGACGCTGGATGACGGTCCCAGAATCAACATGCCGTCAGCCACCTCTTTGCCATCGGCGTAGAGATGAGCAGATCCCTGTTCGTCGACCGCAATCGCCAAAGTGTGCCACGCTCCTGGGGAAAGCGGCATCTGCCCCTGCAACACATGGGCTTCTCCCATACCACCAGGCCAGAAGGCAGGACGCCCGTCACGCAACGCAAGATATCGCGGCGTGGTCTCACCAGGCCATCCCAATCCGGCAAGCAGGGTGGTAGATGCCGATTCGTTCGTCTTGAAGCAAAGGCTGAGAGTCCAACCACGCTGAGCTTCGGCGATGGGTGTATGGTCTGGCAATGGCTTGGAGAGGCCGATGCCACCCTGCAAGAAACTGCCGTTATACGGCCCGGCTACTAAATCTGTCGCCGCTACAGTTAGAGTAGTAGGCGTTTGCCCAAATCTTTGTGCCTCCGCCCCTGCTTGTAGAAAACTGTAGACCACTGCAATCGCCACTAACTGCTGAACGACTCGTCTTGCTCTAGGTTCAATCATCGATTCCTTGGTTGCAGAGGTCAGGTGGGTATTTTCTCTGCAGTTTATTACATGTGAACGATATCATGATGGAGAAATACTTCACCAGCCCGAAATGCCGAAAGCGCTTACCCGCAGACAGATTTCGCACATGCGTCCTTTGGATAGAAACACTTATTAACGGATGAAGCCAACGCAGAGTGATACTCCAAGCGTTGGCTCATCCACCCTTGATCGATAGGCTTTACTGGCTATCAGCGTAGGCTATTCCGCGACCCCCGGTTCCGATGTAGTATCTGCCGAAAGTGCGCGGGTCGCCGACGATCTGGTTGACGGTACCCATGAGGTGGGCAGGATTGCTCACCAGCACAAACGTTGCGCCGTTATCGATGGAGCGATAAAAGCCATACCCTGCAGGGCCATTTGCAGCGGTATAGATCGCCGGCTTAGAGAAGGCGGGGGTCGCACTGCTGGTGGCCGCTGCACCAAGACCGACAGCATACGCTTGTGTGAACGACCCGGCTTTCTGAAGTGTCTTGCCAGAGTCTGTTGAGTGATACAGGCCGTTAGCGGAAGAAGTACCCGACCCATTGATGGCCAACCATATGTCACCGGCTCCTCCAAACGAAGCGGTCAGCTGTCCCAAAGAATAGGCGGGTAAGGTCGACTGTGTGTTGAATGTCAGGTTGCATTGAAAGGGAGTAGAACTTGTCCCTGGGTTCACAGTGGCAACCCCCATTAACAACTTGCCTGACGTGGAATCGTACATATAGTACTTACCAGGAGTGACACGATCCGAGACGACTTGGGCACCGATGATGCCGTTGACAGCCGGCGTCCATGTATTTCCACCGTCTCCTGTGCAGGCCGGGGGGAAATCATATGTGGCCCAGACGATCGTCGTGGCGTCAGAGGCGATGGCCACGGTTCCGCCGCCCACACTCAGCTTTGTCGTAGGGGTGATGCTTTGCAGATTAGGAGCGGCATAGAGGGTATCAATTCCTCGCCAGGAATTTTGGATGCCTTGTGCAGTCGAGGTAGCCAAGAGTTGAGGTACTTTTACCTGAAAACAGCTGCTATCGCTATGTTTCTGTGTGGTGCAGGACGGCTGCGGGTTGGCAGTCGAATTTGAGTACCAGGAAAGAGAGGCGCTCGTGTCATTAAGGTTACTGCCCGTACCAACCCGGACTATCTGCAGCGCCGAGTTTTGCGCAAAGTCTACACTCGTGCCTGTGGTGAAGAGTGGAGCGGTATCCGAGCCCAATGCAGGTGACGTGTCAAGCGTGGTATGAACGAAGGTGCCGAGGTCTCCTACCGCGCTCAGAAGAAACGCTCCGGTGGGCGGACTTGAGAGCCCCAGAACAACGGTCTCTTCAATGCTGGTTCCACCGGGAATCTGCTTCAGAAGAGCTGGTGACGGTGCCGAACCGTAGGCACCAACGCTGAAGACGGGCTGTTGGTTAATATCGATTTGAGTAAGGTTAGTCGTATCCCAAAGCGTTTGGCCGGTACCGAAGACCGCGTGGTCGGAATTAAAGGGGTCAATTGCCAGAGCGGAAGGCCAGTTCTCGGTCTTTATCGACGGGGGAGTTTTTTGCGTACCGAATTGTAGCCAAAGAGCGAACGCCTCGTCATTGAGCGCTGGTCCGCTGCTATTCTGCTCCAGGATTGTCCACGTTTGGCCGTAGTTCAGGCTGCGATAGATAGCGTCGCCGGCGTTATAGTCGTCCATGGTGGAAACCATGATGACCCCAGGACGCTCAGCATCCAGCGTGATGCCGCTAAATCCGCCGCTGTCCCCGCTGCGGACGGAATAGGGGCTGATATCCTTCCAGGTTCCCGGGCCGCTCGGTACACCAACAGTCGGGGTATATT
>JALYIG010000320.1 GCA_030775885.1 Acidobacteriota bacterium
CTCTACGGCTCCGTCATCGGCCGCGAACTCCGCGACATGGGCTTCAACATGTCCATCGGCGGAGGCATGGATCTCATCCGCGAGCCGCGCAACGGCCGCAACTTCGAGTACGCCAGCGAAGATCCCATCCTCTCCGGCGTCATGGTCGGTCACCTCGCCATGGGCGTCCAGTCCAACCACATCATGGGTGACATCAAGCACTACGTCCTCAACGACCAGGAGACCGGGCGCAACTCGCTCTACGCCCGGCTCGACAAGCGTTCCATGCAGGAGACTGACCTGCTCGGCTTCCAGATCGCCATCAAGATGGCCCAACCCGCCAGCGTCATGTGCTCCTACAACCGCGTCAACGCCGACTACGCCTGCGAGAACGAATACACCCTCAACCAGGTCCTCAAGCACGACTGGAACTTCAAGGGCTTCGTCCTCTCCGACTGGAGCGGAACCCATTCCACCGTCAAAGCCGCGCTCGCCGGCCTCGATCAGGATCAGCCCGGCGACGACAATTTCTTCTCCGATCCGCTCAAGCAGGCTGTCGTCAGCGGTGCCGTTCCCCAGTCGCGCCTCGACGACATGGTTCACCGCATCGTCCGCAGCATGTTCATCACCGGAGTCGTCGATAATCCACCCGTCCGCCGGGTAGTCGATCCCTTCCGCGGACGCGACGACGCCCAGAAGATTGAACAGGAAAGCCTCGTCCTCCTCCAGAACACCGGTAGCATCCTGCCGCTCTCCGCCGCAAACACTCGCAGCATCGCCATCATCGGCGGACACGCCGACGCAGGCGTCCTCTCTGGCGGCGGCTCCGCCCAGGTCGACTCGCCCGGCGGCAACGCAATCGATCCCAAAATGGGCGCCTCCGTCTGGGGCAAGGCCATCTACTTCCCCTCCTCCCCGCTCACTTACATCCGCGAGCAGGTCCCCGCCGCCACCATCACCTTCGACGCGGGCACCAATCTCTCCGCCGCTGCCAAAGCCGCCAAAGGGGCCGAGCTAGCCATCGTCTTCGTCAACCAGTGGATGTCCGAAGGGCAGGACTCAGCCACCCTCAGCCTGCCCGACAAGCAGGACGCCCTCGTCGCTGCCGTCGCTGCCGCCAATCCCAACACCATCGTCGTGCTCGAAAACGGAGGCCCGGTCAATATGCCCTGGGCTCCCAAGGTCAAAGCCATCCTGGAATCCTGGTATCCCGGCATCGGCGGCGGCCAGGCCATCGCCAACATCCTCTTCGGCCGCGTCAATCCCTCAGGCAAGCTGCCCGTCACCTTCGCCGCCACAGAGGCCGACCTGCCCCATCCCCGTGTCGCTGGTCTCACCGAACGCACCGGCAACAATGGCTCGGACGGTGCAGCCGCCGGCGAACAACTCAAGAACTTCCCCGTCGACTACAACGTCGAGGGCATGGCAGTGGGCTATCGCTGGTTCCAGGAGAAGAACAAGCAGCCCCTCTTCCCCTTCGGATTCGGCCTCTCCTACACTCACTTCGCCTACTCCAACCTCAAACTCGCTCCCCACGCAAAGTCCGTCTCTTTCACCTTGAGCAACACCGGTGCGGTGGCCGGAGACGAAATCGCCCAAGTCTACGTCACCCTTCCCACCTCCGCCGGGGAGCCCTTCCGCAAACTCGCCGCCTTCAAGCGCGTCTCGCTGGCTCCCGGCGCGACTCAGTCCGTAGAGATCTCCCTGGACCCGCTCTACCTCTCCACCTTCTCCCCCGACACCAACGCCTGGTCCCGCCCCAACGGCAGCTTCCAGTTCGAAGTCGGCGGCTCCTCCGCTGACCTCCCTCTTCACCAGACACTAACCCTGAGTTCCCACTAAAGTACCTCTGCCTCCAACGTCGCAATACGCTCAATCTGGCGCTCCGACGCCAGCCGCACCCCTATGTAGTATACTTCCAACAAGACGTCTACCGTGACCCTCCAAACTCTATCCCGCGCCTGCATCTTCCTCGCCGCCTCGGTTCTGGCCCAGACCGCGCCCAGTCCAGTCAGCGCTCCCACTTTCGACGCTGCATCCGTTAGACCCAGCAAACCCGGTATTCCGCAGCACACCAACGTCCCCCTCGACAGCGGCAACGTCTACGGCACCATCAGCCCCGACGACGCCCGCACCGCCGCCGGGGGCTTCCTCACCGCCACCCACCAGCCACTCTGGCGCTACATCTCCTTCGCCTACAAGCTTTCCGGCACACAGGAACTCGCTCTGCGCTTCAGCATCTTCTCCGGCGTGCCAAAGTCCGGCGCACCCTTCTGGGTCACCGGCAGTTTCGATGCCGCGCCCGAGTTCTTCGACATCTCCGCCCGCGCTCCAGCCGACACTTCCATCGACCAGATGCGCCTCATGATGCGTTCCCTCCTCGCCGACCGCTTCCAACTCGTCACCCATTTCGTGACTGCCGAAGCCCCAGTCTTCGCCCTCACGCTCGTGCACCCCGGCGTCACCGGTCCAAACCTGCAGCCCCACCCGCCCTCCGATAACTGCACCCCCGCAGCTCCCGACCAGTCCTCCAGCTCTGCGCCGAGCCCGCCAGCGGCCCATTTCACAGTCGGCGAGCTGCCGCCAGTCTGCGGGGTGATCGCGCACGTCCCATCCTCCGCTCCCGGCCAGCACTTCGGCGGCCGCCGGGTTCCCCTCGCGCTCATTGCCTCCTCCATTCCTACGATGACAGGACTCGCCGCGACGCCGCGACCTGTTACCGATCAGACAGGCCTGTCCGGACTCTACGACTTCACCCTCATTTATGTGCACGATCCCACCCCTAATGACAGCGCCGTCGCCAACAACCTTGTCGACTTTCGCGAGGCCCTCAAAAATCAGCTTGGCCTCGCGCTCAAGCCCTCGCGCGCTCCCATCGACATCCTGGTCGTCGATCACATTGACCATCCATCCCCCAATTAGATCCAGCCTGGCCTTTCCAGGCGCGCTCAACGCCAAATTTCTGCTTGCGTTACGAGTTGTATATAGTTGTGGCGGTCGCAACACAAAGCCTCCGAGGTAGTCCCTCCGCTTCTTGCATCCAATGGAGCAAACTTGTCTTCCAAGCGATACTGGTAATTGAGGCCTTCTGAAGCATGATGGAATTTCACATCTCCCGCGCCGTCCGCGAAGCCACCCAGGTCGACGACCTGCTCTTCAGCTACTCCGGCAACGTCGTCTTCGCCAATGTCACGGCCGCCCGCAAACTCGCCGAAGCCCTGAATAAATCCCGCGGTCCCAACGCCGACCCCGCCGGCGCATATAACGCAGGCGCTCTCTTCGCCATGGGCCTCATCGACGAGCTCAGCCACGCCCTCGTCGCCCGCTATCGCAAAGAGATCGACCCCGCCGTACTCTCCGATGCTGTCCGCTGGTTCACCGCGCAAATTGAGCCCGCCAAGCTGGAAAAGCTGCTCCTCGAATTCACCAGCCAGTTCCCCAACGTCGCAGTCTTCCGCGGCCAGGTTACCGCAGCCGATTGGCTCCGCAGTGCCACTGAAGGCGTTCCCAACCGGGAAGTCGCCCTCGAAGAACTTCTGATGCTCTGGATCGCCAACCTCAATCCAGCCTTCAAACCCTTCCAGACTCTCTTCGAAGACACCACGCTCAGACACCAGACCGTCTACTCCAACGTCACAGCGGCGTTCCCTGGCTACTTCAGCACGCGCCCTCCGGTCCCTCAAATCGGCACGCTCTTCGAGGCTCTCCGCGCGCCCATGCTCGCCTCGCCCGACTCGCTCACCGGCCAACTCGACTTCATTCGCGAAAAGTGGGCGCCTTACCTCGGCGAAGATCTCAAGCGAATCCTCCTCGCCATCGATGTACTGCGCGAAGAAGACCTCGCCATCTGGATGCGCTTCCATCCCCCCGGCCCCGACGAGTTTCGCCATGGCGCGCCCACCTGGGGCAGCATGGGCTTCGTAGGCGACGAGTTCATCGGCTACGACGAGTTCAAGCGTAGGAAATACGCCGCCGGCTACCAGGCCCCGCTCGACGAATATGAAAACTTCTCTGCCGACCAGGCCTGGATGCCTAACGTCGTCCTCATGGCCAAGAGCACCTACGTCTGGCTCGAGCAGCTTTCAAAAAAATATCTCCGCCACATCCATCGTCTCGATCAGATCCCCGACGAAGAGCTTCACCTGCTGGCGCACCGCGGCATCACCGGCCTCTGGCTCATCGGCCTATGGGAGCGCTCCGTCGCATCGCAAACCATCAAGCGCTTGCGCGGACACCACGACGCCGTCGCCTCCGCCTACTCCCTCAAGTCCTACGACATCGCCGCGGACCTCGGCGGCTGGTCCGCATATGAGAACCTCAAGCATCGCGCCGGCGTCGCAGGCCTGCGCCTCGCCAGCGACATGGTCCCCAACCACATGGGCATCGACTCGCCCTGGGTCATTGAACATCCCGACTGGTTCGTCAATCGCTACGAGAGCCCCTTCCCCGCCTACAGTTTCAACGGCCCCGACCTCTCTACCGACTCGCGCGTCGAAATCAAAATCGACGACCATTATTACGACCAGACCGACGCAGCCGTAGCCTTCCGCCTGCGCCAGCACAACTCCGGCGAGACCCGCTACATCTACCACGGCAACGACGGCACCACCTTCGCCTGGAACGACACCGCGCAGCTCGATTACTCCAAGGCCTATGTGCGAGAGCACGTCATCCAGACCATCCTCCACGTCGCTCGCCTCTTCCCCATCATCCGTTTCGACGCCGCCATGGTGCTCGCCAAGCGCCACGTCCAGCGCCTCTGGTTTCCGCTTCCCGGCGCCGGCGGCTCCATCCCTTCGCGTGCGGAAAACTCCATGTCGCAAGACGAATTCGATGCACTCATGCCGCACGAATTCTGGCGCGAGGTAGTCGACCGCGTCGCGGCCGAAGTTCCCGGCACCCTACTCCTCGCCGAAGCCTTCTGGCTGCTCGAAGGCTACTTCGTCCGCACCCTCGGCATGCACCGCGTCTACAACTCCGCCTTCATGAATATGCTGCGCGACGAGGAAAACGCAAAATACCGCAGCTACATCAAGAAGACCCTCGAGTTCGATCCCGACATCATGAAACGCTACGTCAACTTCATGTCCAACCCCGACGAGCGCACCGCCATCGACCAGTTCGGCTCTGGCGACAAATACTTCGGCGTTTGCACCCTGCTCGCCACCCTCCCCGGCCTGCCCATGTTCGGCCACGGCCAGATCGACGGCTTCGGCGAGCGCTACGGCATGGAATTCAAGACCGCCAAGATGGACGAGCGGCCCAACGAAGACCTAGTCGCCCGCCACCAGCGCGAGATCGCGCCTCTGCTCAAAAAACGTTACATATTCGCCGGCAGCTCCAACTTCACTCTCTACGATTTCTGGAACGGCTACGGCCACGTCGACGAAAACGTCTTCGCCTACTCCAATCGATGCGATGGCGAGCGTTCCCTCGTCCTCTACAACAATAAGTACGATGCCACCAGCGGCACCATTCACATCTCCTCCGGCTTCATGGATAAGGGCAGCGGACAGATGCGCCAGCGCAGCCTTGCCGACGGTCTCGGCCTCCCCACCAACGAATCCCTCATCATCCGCTACCGCGACACCAACGGCCTCGAGTACCTCCGCCGCGCTACCGACATCCACTGGCACGGCCTCACCTTCGAACTCCGCGGCTTCCAATGCGTCTGCCTGCTTGACTGGCACGAACTCCGCTCCACCGCCGAGTACCCGTGGGAGTGGCTCTGCGACACCCTGCGCGGCACCGGCGTGCCGAATCTCGACCAGGAACTCACCCGCCTCAGGCTCGGCCCGCTTCACAACACGTTGCACCAGGCCATCGGCTCCGACACCATTCAGGTCCTGGCAGCCATCGCATGCGAACGCGAACCCGCCTGCCGTGCCGCCCTCGCCTCGCCCACCCCAACCGACGCCAAGTCCTCCGTCGCAGAAGACCCCGCCGACCCGCGTCTCAACCCCCTCATCGAAAAGAGCCAGCTCTTTTTCGACAGGTTGCACGAAAACATTCCCGAGGATCTCCGCGCCTCGCTTAAGCCCTCAACTCCCCTATCCGCGGCAACCTCCAAATTCCCAGCCGCTCCCACCTATGCCGAGTCCGTCAGCGAACTTGCCTACGCCTCCACCCTAATACCGTTCCTCGCGCAATCCTTTTCCACCGACTTCCCCGACGAAGCCCGCCGCATGCTCCCCGGCCGCAAGCCCGGCACGCAGACCGATCAGGCATGGGCACCCGTGCTCGCGTGGATCGTGCTGCGCAGTCTGCCCTTCCACGGCAATTTGCTCCAGGTATTCGACCGCCTCGAACTCCGCTCCGCCCTTGCCGACGCCTTTGCCGCCTTCGGGATGGAAGGCGAAGCCAAGTGGCGCGCCGCCGCGCAGGTCCGCATGCTGCTTTCCGCTCAAGCAGCGTCCGTCCGCTCCGAAAAATTCTGGAGCGACCCAGACGCACGCTGGCTCGCCGGCGTCAATACCTCCGCGGGGGTCACCTACATCAACCGCGAGCAGTTCGAAGAGCTCCTCGCCTGGCTCCAGCTCCCCGCGCTCATCAAGATCGCGCAGCAAAAGACAGGCCAGGCCAAAGCCATCGCCGAACTCGAAGCCGCCTTCGCCGCAACCTGCGAAGCTGCTCATGCCGCCGGTTATCAACTCCAAGCATTCCTCACCCTCGCCAAGCCTCAGCCACAAACCTCATCGCTCATAGCCCAAAGCTCATAGCCGTGGTCCCCATTCATCATGGGGTGGCTGGCTACCCCAATAGCTCGTCATCCTGAGCAAGCGCGAAGCGCGAGTCGAAGGACCCCGACGCATCCACACCGCCATCATCTATCGAACCATTCCGCCAGGTACTCCGCTTTTCTCTACAATCAGCAACAATGCCCGCGCGACTGATCCTCAACGCCGACGACTTCGGCCTCACTCCCGGAATCAATCGTGCCATCGGCGAACTCAACTCCGCCGGAGTCCTCAGCTCCGCCACCCTCATGGCCAACGGCGCCGCATTCGATGACGCTGTTGCCGTGACCCGCGCACACCCCAACCTCGGCGTAGGCTGCCACATTGTCCTCACCGACGGCCTCCCCGTCTCGCCGCCCGCCTCGAT
The DNA here is from genome assembly GCA_030775885.1 of Acidobacteriota bacterium. Classification (GTDB taxonomy): domain Bacteria; phylum Acidobacteriota; class Terriglobia; order Terriglobales; family Acidobacteriaceae; genus Edaphobacter. The sequence goes on from JALYIG010000320.1 coordinate 7,084, forward strand.
CCCCAGCCTCATCGGCCCGGACGGAAAATCCTTCCGCCCGTCGCTCATCGGTTTCATTCGCGCCCTCGTCCTCGGTCGCATCCACACCGAAGATGTAGTCCGCGAATCCTACGCGCAGATCGAAAAGTTACAGCGCGCCGGCATCCGCATCACCCACCTCGACACGCACAAGCACACCCACCTCTTCCCCGCCATCGCGCGCTGTATCCTCGATGTCGCCACGGGCGCCGCAATCCCGGCTATTCGCAATCCCTTCGAGCCAAACTGGAGTCTCGCCCTCAACCACGGCAGCACCTCCCGACGCATCGCGATCAAGCTGATGGATCGCCTGCGCCCCAGCTTCAACGCACTTCCACAAATTCGCAGCAGCCGCGTCCTCACCACCGGCGGTACCATCGCCATCTCATCTACGGGTCAGTTCGACGGACCCACCCTCGCGCAGCTTCTCGCCGCGCTCCCGCCCGAAGGCATCTACGAACTCTGCTGTCATCCCGGCTATAACGACGCCGACCTCGACCGCGTCCGCACCGTCCTGCGCGCCCACCGCGACGTCGAACGCCAAGCTCTCCTCGCCGAGGTCCCCCGCGTCCTCACCCACCCCAACGCCCCAACCCTGGTCAACTACGCAAGCCTCGCCCCACCCGCATAGTCCACCATTGCACTCCAACCGTCATCCTGAGCGAAGCGCGCAGCGCGCAATCGAAGGACCCCGAAGGAGCCCATTCTGCCTCGACTGCTTTTCGTTTTCGGCGTGAATTGCCCGTTTTGCGAGCCCAGGCCTACAAGTCGCTACACCCTGGCTTTTAAGCGATGCAAACCTCTTCCACCCGCTGCGCATCCACCGCATCGCATCCCAACATCAGCCGATTCACTACATCGGCGGCGCTATATTCCGTCCTTCCCGGCTTGAGAAATTCCTTCACCGTGAACAGGTCGTCGCCCGCTGTAATCAAGCCGTACTCCTCGCGCTTGCCGTTCCTCACCTGCTGGTACCCAATATTCGCCAGCAGTCCATTACAAACGCATTTCCGTCCCACCGTATCCTCTACGTTCCCACCTTTGGAGACGTATAGACTCACCGGCTCGCTCGCACACCGATAGCCAACTCCGCCATCCTCCGTGCGGTACGGCTGGCGCAAAAAACCCAGATCGCAGATGCGTGGCCGCTCCGCGTAGACATCCGCGTCCGAGCACGTTCCTTCCAACTCCGCCACCTTGAACGGGAATCCCGTAGGCGACGCCAGCGGATCGGTAAACACATGCGACTCGCCCGCCATCACTCGCGTCATCAGCGCCTCTTTATAGTCCTCGCGCAAGCCGGATTCGTTGGCAAACTCGAATGCCGTCCCCACCTGCACGCCCGCCGCGCCCTGCGTCAGCGCCTCCCGCACTTTATCCGGATGCCCATATCCTCCGGCCAGCCAGAACGGCACGCCTAGTTCTTTCAGCTTTCCAATGTCAATCGCGTCGCGCTCCCCGTACACAGGTTCGCCAATCTCAGACAGTTGCAGCTTGCCTCGCGGCGGAGCATTATGCCCGCCCGCCGTGCGTGTCTCCACCACCAAACCATCCACACGCCCATTCGCCTTCTTCAGCATGGTCTGCGCCAGCGTGTTCGACGACACAATCGGCAGAAACTTCGGCCGCGTCAGCGGCTGCAGATCGCACTGCATGTAATCCATAGGATCGAAGCGCGCCATATTATCGTCGCCCTCCTGCGCGCCGATCACATGAATCGCATACTCCGCCGCCTTATGCTCAACGTAACCATCCAGCACGCCGGGAATCTTCAGCGGAATTCCCGCGCCCATGATTATGTATTCCACTCCCGCCAGCATCGCACCGTAAATACAGGACAGATGCGCGGTCTGGATCTTCTCCAGAAAATTAATTCCTACCGGATTTTTGTGCCCTTCGCGAGCCAGCCATACCTCGACGAAGTTACTCACGATACATAACTCGACTAACTCACGCGGATTATCTTTCCTTAGCTGGGGCACCACTCTATACGGCGTTCTCTCAGCCTTGCCGCCCGCAATAAAGTACGAGTGCCATATCCGTTC